>CAZZJG010000081.1:0-4188 GCA_964654395.1 uncultured Candidatus Izemoplasmatales bacterium | reverse complement strand
ATTACGCATCATGAGCGTTATGACGGTAAGGGTTATCCCCGTGGGTTAAAAGGAGAACAAATCCCGCTGCTTGGAAGAGTAATTTGTATTGCGGACTCTTTTGATGCGATGACCACCGATCGTCCCTACCGAAAAGGGTTGACGTTAGACCAAGCTCTCTTTGAATTACAGAAAAATGCTGGTAGTCAGTTTGACCCAGATTTAGTGCAAACATTTATTGAAATGGCACAAGATGGCATGCTTGAGAAGTTGTCGTTACAAAACAGACCAACGTTTAAATAGTGGGTATGTTTTTTTGTTATTTTATAGAGGTTCGATTGACAATGAAAACGCTTCACTCTATAATGAAAGTGGTCTATTTCAATTAAAGGAGAGAGATATGAGTAAAGTATTTATTGTAGCTGCAAAGCGGACGCCAATTGGTCGTTTTTTAGGTTCGCTTGCGAACGTTCACCCTGCTGAATATGGGAGCCTTGTTGTTAAACAATTATTAGAAGATACAAAACTGCAAGTAGATGCGGTAGATGAAGTAGTTGTTGGGAATATATTGCCAGCTGGTTTGGGGCAAGGTCTTGCACGTCAGATATCGCTTCGTGCTGGTTTAAAAATTGAAACACCTGCTTATGCTGTAAATATGGTATGTGGTAGTGGGATGAAAGCAATTATGAATGCTTATTCGAACATTGCTGCTGGATTGCATCATGTGGTAATTGCTGGCGGGGTTGAGTCCATGTCCATGGCACCATATTTAATCCCAGGAAGAAGTAGAGAAGGAATAAAATTCGGCTCATTCAAAGTTAAAGACCACATGGTAGATGACGCATTAACAGATGCTTTTGAGCTTTATCATATGGGCGTTACAGCAGAAAATATTGTAAATGAATTAAATATAACAAGAGAAGAACAAGATGAGTTTGCTTATGCGTCTCAACAAAAAGCAATTCAAGCTGTTGACTCTGGTAGATTTGATGATGAAATTGTTCCTGTTCCGGTAAAACAAAAGAAGGAAACTATTGTGTTTGATAAAGATGAATATCCTAACCGTAGGACAACATTGGAAAAACTTGCTAGCTTACGCCCTGCGTTTGTGAAAGATGGAACAGTTACGGCAGGGAATTCTTCAGGCATTAATGATGGAGCGAGTTTTGTAATTGTTGCTAGTGAAGAGGCTGTTAAGAAATACGATTTAACTGTACTTGCAGAAATTGTTGGTATTGGGCAAGGAGGAGTCAATCCTTCTGTTATGGGGCTTGGACCTGTTCCTGCTATTAGAAATGCATTAAAACATGCAGATATGTCTTTATCACAAATGGATTTATTAGAATTAAATGAAGCATTTGCTGCTCAAAGTATTGGCGTTGTGAAGAAGCTTGCAGAGGAGCACGGCGTATCAGAAGAGTGGATTTATGGACGTACTAATGTTAACGGCGGCGCTATTGCGCTAGGGCATCCAGTTGGTGCTAGTGGCAACCGGATTACGGTAACGTTAATCCATGAAATGCGAAAACAAAATGTTCAGTATGGACTTGCTTCGCTCTGTATTGGCGGAGGAATGGGTACTGCGCTAATATTAAAACATCCGGAGGTAAAAGCATGAGATTGGAGGGAAAAGTAGCTATAATTACAGGTGCGTCTAGAGGGCTTGGCGCAGCGATGGCAAAACGTTTTGTGAAGGAAGGCGCCAAGGTTATTGCTTGTGATATTTCAGAGCTTTCTTATGATTTAGAGAAAGTTACTTACGCTAAATTAGATGTTACCGATGCAAAGGCTTGTAAGATGCTATTTGAAGATGTTGTAGCACAACATGGTAAAATAGATGTTTTAGTTAATAATGCAGGCATTACAAAAGACGCGATGACAAAGAAAATGACTGATGAAATGTGGGATTTAGTTTTGGATGTTAATCTCAAAGGTGTTTTCAATTTAACGCGTTATGTAGGACCTTATATGCATAACCAAGGATTTGGATCAATTATTAATATCTCAAGTGTTGTTGGTGAGTATGGAAATATCGGTCAGGCAAATTACAGTGCTAGTAAAGCAGGTATTATTGGCTTAACGAAAACGTGGGCGAAAGAATTTGCACGTAAAGGCGCACAAGTGCGCGTAAATGCTATTGCACCTGGTTATATCATGACAGATATTTTAAAAACAGTGCCAGAAGATTTATTAGATCGTTTTGCGAAAGCAACGATGCTAGGCAGACTTGGTGAGCCAGAAGAAATTGCAAGTGTAGCACTCTTTCTCGCAAGTGATGAATCCAGTTATGTAACTGGTCATATTCTTAGTGTAAACGGTGGCATGCGTTTGTAATTATAATTAAGTTCTCAGGTAAATAGTTAACACTTTCATACAGCTGTTTGTATGGAAGTGTTTTTTTGTGTTTTAAGTCTTTTTTTTGAGTAAAATGAGTAATCAAAACGTATGATTCAAGCGAGGTGATATAATGAAGAGAATGATTTTTCTGTTAGTTTTTTCTTTGCTATTTGTGAAGGCGTCTGTTTTTGCAACAACTTTTTCTGGTTATTTGCCCGGTGGAAAAAATTATCTAGATCCAAATAATTTGTCATTAAGGGACACGACGTTAGAGACAAACGACCCTTTCAAAGTGAAGACAAACACAGTATACACATTATCATTTCCCCCAGATGGAATTCTTGATATTACATATGTTACTGTAACTGATGGATCCACTATTTTGCTAGAAGGATATACAAATCAGCTAAGCGAATGCGCGTCTTTAGAAATGACAGATTACTGTGTTTTTACCACGAGTGTAAATGATACTTTGACAGTTTCATTTGACGCAGCTGGATTACAACAATATATTGATTATTATGGGTATGAAGGGTTTCAACTTGAAGAAGGGATGCAACCGACCGAGTATGAACCATATATTGAACCGTTTGTAGATATAAACTCGCCAGAATTTTCCGGCATTGCGACATTTGTAAAGGCATATTATGAAACAGTGACCATTGATCAAATTATCCAAAATCACATTTTGGCTTATGATGAAGTTGATGGTGATTTAACTTCTAGTATTGTTGTCACAAATGATACATACACTAACAATATGTACCAAGCTGGACAATATAGCGCGACTCTTTCTGTATCTGATAGTAGCGGAAATACAGCTTTTATGACGTTATATATCGTTGTAAAGGATGAGGTTAGTCCAAATATTATTGGACCTGATGAAGTCTTTTTAGATGTGAATCATAACTTTTCACTAACTGAGATTTTGGATACATATTACAGCGCATCAGACGGACATGATGGACTAGTAGCGCTCCAGGTTTTAACAAACGATTACACTGGAAATGAAGATATGATCGGGATATACTATGTGACGCTATACGCTGAAGATGCGCATCAAAATGCGACGCAACGTATCATCAAAATTCATGTTGATGACTATGATGCACCAACGATTGTTTCAAACACGAATCAAACAGTCTATCTAAGTCAAAACATGACGATGACAGAATTTATAAGTTCGTTGGAGTTTAATGATAATCATGATAACTCGTCAAGCTTAATTGTAGAGTTGTCTTCAGAAGATCCTTTTGTTTCAATGCTACCTGGAAGTTACATAATCACATTGCTTGTTAGTGATTCTTCGGGAAATCAAGGTTTATTTGACGTTAGTGTTGATATTATAGATGACATAATGCCGGTAATCAGTGGTCCTGAACAACTTAGTGTATCTTACACAGAAGCCCCCACAATTGAGGAAATTTTGAGTATGTTTACTGTATCTGACAACGTAGATACATTAACAGTAGATCAAATTGTAATTGTTAGTGAAACATATCAGTCTAGAAGCGCTCTAACTGGTCAGTACCAACTTGAAATGGAGTTGACCGATAGTTTTGGGAATACAACAAATCATATATTAGTTATTGACCTCATTGATAATCTAAAACCTGTTATATACATTGACCAGTATCTTGTGACAGTCACAAATGAAGTAACTGTTACTGCTGAAGATGTTCTTACAATGATGATTAATACCGGTGAGATCCCGACAGGTAACTATCAAATACAAACACTTCGTAATGAATATGAGGGAAATGAAAAGATACCTGGTACATATTTATATCAATTACTCCTTACAGATGAAGACGGAAACAGTATGCAAAAAGAACTTGTAGTCAAAGTAATTGATCCAAACACGACTGATGT
>CAZZJG010000080.1:0-4207 GCA_964654395.1 uncultured Candidatus Izemoplasmatales bacterium | reverse complement strand
AGCACTGTTAATCAATTTTCGTATTTATTCCCTTCATCGGGCTCTCACAATATTACATTAGAAGTTTCTAACAACAACGGCTGTATCAACAGTATTACAAAACCTGTATTGGTTAACGATATGCCAGTAGCCGATTTTATGCTATCCGATTCGTGTTACTCGCAAACCATTCATTTTACCGACCTAACTACAGGAATGCCAATTGGTTGGGAATGGCATTTTTCCGACGGTACTATTTTAACAGGACAAAATGTGGATTATACCTATTCAACTACGGGTTTAGATTCTGTTATGTTAGTAGTTTCCGGGGGTAGTTGCACCGATACCATTACAAAAACATTTACCGATATTCCTGTAAAAATCTTACTCCAAAAATTTAATCTTCCTATTAGTTTAGGCGTTTATCTATTTGACGGTTTTGTCGTGCTATTTGGTACATGGGTATTCATCGATGAAAATGGGATTTTGGCTAGCCTATATGCACTACTTGCGATATTTATCAGTGGAAAATTAGCTGATATGGTAGTTATTGGTGGAAATGATAAAAAGGCAATGCAAATTATTACTGAACGTCCTCAAGAAATTAAACAAGCAATTTTTGATACCGTAGGGCGTGGTGTGACGCTTATGAATATTAAAGGTGGCTACACTAATCAAGAGCGTATAATGCTGGTGACTGTTATTACGAAACAAGAGTATTACATCGTGCGAGATATTATTGCCAAACTAGATGACAATGCATTTGTATACGTAACACCAGCGACAGAAATCCATGGTGACTTTGTTATTGAGGAGGTAGAATAACGATGAAAAGTAAATGGTTAATTTTACCGATTATTTTACTTTCTGGATTACTTGGCTTTGCGACAGAGAATTTATTACAACTACAAGAACCAAGTTGGGTGCAAGAAGAAATCAATGATAAAGTATTTTTAGATGTTTTTGAACAACTTAAAAATGATCATTATTCTCAACCCTCGGATACTTTACTTTATGAAGGTGCAATCCAAGGAATGATTGATATTTTAGGCGACCCACATACGATGTATTTTAATACAGAAGCTTACGCGCAGTATCAATCTAATTTTGGTGAGTCTTACGTTGGAATTGGTGTTTCTGTTCATTTTCAAGATAACTTAATTGTCGTTGATGAAGTGTTTGCAGGAAGCCCTGCAGAACAAGGTGGTATTTTACCAAAAGATATTATTGTATCAGTTGATAGTACTGATATTCGTGAGCAAGATATTTACAAGACGTTATCGATGATTATTGGCGAAGTAGGAACGGAAGTAACAATCGGTGTGCTTAGAGCAGGATTTGACGAAGAAATACCATTTGTTTTAGTACGCGATGTTATTGAAAATAGCAGCGTTAATTTTGACACATTTGACACACCAAGTGGAAAAATAGGTTACATTGAAGTACGACAATTTGGCGATGAAACAGCAACCAAGTTTCATGACGCTTTAATTACTCTTGAAGCTATTGGTATCGATGGGCTAATTATCGATCTAAGAAACAACGGTGGTGGTCATTTAACTGCGGTTTTAAACATGCTGCAAGAGTTTCTTGTGAAAAACGATAAACCTATTTTTTCAACTGAATACTATCAAGATGGTGAGTTCCAACATGATGATTATTTTGGTGGTCAGACACAGCAAAAAAGTTATGATATTGTGACGCTTGTCAATGGCGCAAGCGCAAGCGCAAGCGAAGTATTTGCTTCTGCAATGAAGGAACACGGCGGTTATACTTTAATCGGGACTAAAACGTATGGAAAAGGCACGATGCAAGTTGACCGTGTTTTGACATCGACAGAAAGTGATAGGCTCCACCTTTCCATCGGACGCTGGCTAACAAGCGATGGAAATTGGGTTCATTTTAACGGTGGTTCTGATGGTATTATGCCAGATATTTCAGTTACCTTAGCCCCATATGAAACAGCATATAAAATGTTTTTAATTGATGGTGATACATTACAATATGATGAGGTTGATGATAAAATCGCTAATTTGCAAGTTATTTTAAACGCACTTGGCTATAATGTTCGAACAGATGGGTATTTTGATCAAGAGACAGAAGATGCTGTATTAGAATTAGAAGCTTTGTATGGACTCACTCAAGATGGAATCGTCGATGAAATATTTTTAGGTCATCTTAACGACCAGTTTGATTTTTTCTTAGAAAGTCCTAGTAATGATACCATTTTACAGGCAGGGTTGAATTATTTTGCGGCAAATAATTCAAATTGAAAAAATCTCTTATACTAAAGGGAATCGATGCGTAGTTACAGCGTTTTCTAAGCAAAGTACATGGATGATTGTCACAGTTTTAGATGTCGTACATCAATATCGTCTTGAAACTGGTAAAATTTTGGATGAAAAGCAGTTCAATGCTTTTATAAGAGATAGCGAGGAAGCTCTTTTATACAATGTTGCTCTTACATACATATCCCATCAGATGCGAACAGTTTTCGATTTGAGAAAACGACTAAATCGTGAAAGTAAAAACACGCAACTAATTGATAAAGTAATTCATAAACTAGAGGAACAAAAGTATATCGGTGATGAAATGTACGCTGCGGAATTTGTTTCACAAATGAAGCATCAACTTGTTGGTAAAACATGGATTCAAAATAAACTCGCGCAAAAAGGTATTGATAGTAATATAATTATAAAGGTCTTGTCTGATTATGATGAGTTAGAAGATGAAGATAAAGTTCTTTCACTTCTTAAGTCGGAGTTGCGTATAGTGGTGCGAAAACCATATTTTCGTTTTTTGGATTCTTTTAAGAGAAAGTGTTTATCAAAAGGATTTTTGTATCAAACGATTGAACAGGTTATACAAATGCAAAAAGATTTTATTCATAATCATATTGATGAACAATCTGCCCTTAGAAAAGAAAAATTACCTAGAAACACGTTGCATTTAGGTTATCTAGAAAAACAGAAATTAATACAGAAACTGCGCCAAAAAGGATATTCTAATCAGGCTATTGTTTATTTGCTAGAACGGGAGGATATCGATGAATAATGAGGTAATGTATTTCTTTAATCAAGGTAAACTCTACGATGCATATCGTTATTTCGGCGCGCATTTACAAAAAGATGATTCAGGGCGTTTTATTGGAACCCTTTTCACAGTTTGGGCTCCGCACGCTAAAAAGGTAAGCGTTATGGGAGAGTTCAATGATTTTAGGTCGGATGTGCATAATTTAGAAAAAATTGATGATACTGGTATATGGCGTTTATTTGTTCCAGAAGCTTCAAATTGGCAGCGCTATAAATACGTAATAAATACATGGGATGGAAGGACGCTTTACAAAGTAGATCCGTATGCCTTTTTCAGTGGAGAGCGTCCTGAACAAATGTCTAAGATTTATGATTTGGAAGGGTATCAATGGAACGATGTTTCTTTTATGAAAAAACGAACAAAACGTCGCCCCTACACAAAACCGATGAACATTTATGAAATCCATCTTGGCTCATGGATGTTAAAACCAGGTGGAACGTTTCATAAGTATAATGAACTTGTGGATTTGCTTATCCCATATTTAAAGGAACATGGATATACACATGTTGAGCTCATGCCTATTATGGAACACCCTCTTGATCAGTCGTGGGGTTATCAAATTACTGGTTATTATAGTGCAACTAGTCGGTACGGTGTACCCAAGGATTTAATGTATCTAATTGATAAATGTCACCAAAATGATATTGCGGTTATTTTAGACTGGGTGCCAGGTCATATTAATAGAGATGAACACGGACTATATTTCTTTGATGGTCAACCTCTTTATGAATATGAAGAAGAGTGGAAAAGAGAAAATTTTGTATGGGGAACGGCAAATCTTGATTTAGGAAAAGGTGAAGTACAAAGTTACTTAATTTCAAATGCATTATTTTGGATGAAATATTTTCACGTTGATGGTTTTCGTGTAGATGCTGTCAGTAATATCATTTATTATTTAGGTGACCCATCAAAAGGTGTGAATGAAGGCGCTATTTCATTTTTACGTAACCTAGCAAAAGAGATTTTTGCATATCATCCTAATGCTTTGCTTATCGCAGAAGATTCCAGTGCTCATCCCAAAGTTACTCATCCTGTTGACCAAGGTGGGCTAGGCTTAAATTATATGTGGAATATGGGATTTATGAATGACACCTTTAGATACTTTGTAAAAGACCCTATTTATAGAAAATATCAT
>CAZZJG010000079.1:0-4228 GCA_964654395.1 uncultured Candidatus Izemoplasmatales bacterium | reverse complement strand
ATGGGGACATAATCAAGACTTTCCATAAAGTTTTTTTCAGCTGATAACAAGATTTTGTAGGCTTCTTCATATTCTCCAACCACCGACAAATATTTTGCTGCTGTGGTTCGAAATACATTAAAATCTTTGCTTATAGGCGCGTCAGTTTCGATTTCTTCTTTCAAAACACGCTTATATAATTTCGCAATGCGATAATCTTTTACAGTTAGAAGATGGTTAGTCATGTAAGTAAGTGTAGTCTTTTCAACAAATGTTAAAAGGGTTTTGTTTAAAATTTCAGGATAGTTAATTATCTTTTTTAGTTTCTCTACTGATTCGGCGTAAGTCATTATATTTTGTTTTACTAAAATATTAAGCTTAATAAAATGATAAAGTTTGAGGTTTGATGAAGAAGTGATGTGGTCTGGATTGATCTTACTAATTAAATTATTTGCTTTCTCGATATTTTTGAAATACATATAACCGTAAATATCTAAAAGCAATTTATACTCATCGTCGTTTTGTTTTTTAAAATATGTGTAAAAAAATTCCTTATCTAACTCTAGTCTTTGTAGAAGAGATAGTAGGACATCGATTTTGAGAAAGTTTTCTTCTTTGAGAAAGCGGTAGTATGTAGCAAGGAAATGATGTCATCGATTAGTTTTTCACGTGATATGTTTCGTGATTCACGGACTTCATCAAGAAATTGGGCGAAGTCAATATTTGATGGCATGTTATCGTCTCTTTCTACCGAGTCCAATGCGGTCCTTTATTTTTGCGAGTTTTCTTTCTGTGACTTGGATGGCTCTGTCGCGGCCTTTGTTTAGGATGTCATCAAGTTCTTTGGAATTTATTAGCTCGTTATATCTTTTTTGGATCGGTTTGAGTTCTTGGTGGACGATTTCTCCTAAGTCTTCTTTAAATGTTGCGTAACCTATACCTTGATATTTTGTTTCAATTTCATCGTATGTTAGCCCTGTAATAGATGAATATATTGTCATTAAATTAGAAATGCCTGGGCGCTTTTCTGGATCGTATAAAATTGTGCCTAGTGAATCTGTGACAGCACTTTTGATGCGTTTTTTTATGATGTGTTCGGGATCAAGTAGTTCGATGCGGGATTTGATATTGTCGTCTGATTTGCTCATTTTTTTGGTAGGGTCGGTGAGTGAATTAATTTTGGCACCGACAGTTGCGATGAGTGGTTTGGGTACGGTGAATACGTCGTTGTAGCGGTTATTCATGCGAATTGCGATATCTCTGGTTAGTTCAAGATGTTGTTTTTGATCGATTCCCACAGGGACATATTCTGCGTCGTATAATAAGATGTCAGCTGCCATTAGGGTTGGGTATGTAAATAGGCCTACGGTGATCCCGCTTTCTTGTTTTCTTGCTTTGTCTTTGAACTGGGTCATGCGTTCGAGTTCGCCAAAATATGTATTGCATTGTAGTAAGTAACCAAGTTGCGCATGTGCTGGAACTTCTGATTGAATGAACAGGTTTACTCGATTAGGGTCAAGACCGCATGCGATGTAAAGTGCTGCGAGTTCTTTGATTAATTTGCGCAATGTTTGTTTATCCTTATATACAGTGATTGCATGTAAATCTGCGATAAAAATGAACAGTTCATAATCCGGCATTTCGTCTTGTAATTTGACGAAGTTTTTAACGCTTCCAAGGTATGTTCCAATATTGAGGGAACCAGTTGGTTGGATGCCTGATAATATTCTTTTCATAAAATACCTCCCTAAAAAATGAAAATAAAAAACGTCCGCCTTACGCGTGTAAGGACGGACGTAGTCCGCGGTGCCACCTAACTTCTAGTATTACTAGCTCTTTGACCTATAACGCTGGTAAGCGGGCAGTATTAGTGCCACTCAGGGGTCCATTCGGGTCATGTGCTGGATCCGGCTTACACTATCCCAGATTCGCTTTACCAGAGGGATGACCGTACTCTGTCCCTTCATCGTGTTAGCTGCTTAAATATTACACCATTTATTCTTTTAGTGCAAGTTCTAATTCATCTAGTAGTTCATTTAGTCGATTTACAACAGCCATGAAAGGTTCTTTAGTTGTAAGATCAACACCTGCTTTTTTGACTTGGTTGACTGGGTAGTCATTTCCACCTGATTTAAGTAAATTCATATGAAGTTTTAGATTTTGTTTATCTTTTCGGACCATTTCATAGAGTTTTAATGAAGCTGCGAAACTAGTCGCGTATTGATAAACATAAAATGGGGTGTGGAACAGGTGAGGGATGTATGCCCATACATATTCTTTGACTTGTTCTTCTGTGATATCAATATCATAATATTGTTTATATAAGTCAATCATAATTTGGCTTAACGTTTCATGTGTGATTGGTTTCCCTTGTTCTGCAAGTTCATGGGCGCGAAGTTCATATGATGCAAAGAGTGTTTGGCGGTAGAAGGTACCTAGAATGTCGTCGATGGATTGTTGGAGCAACATAATTTTATCTTCTTTTGATGCGTTTTTGTTTTTGATGAAATAATCTAGTAAGTGGTGTTCGTTAAAAGTAGAGGCGATTTCAGCGACAAAAATAGTGTAGTTTTGTAATGATTCAGGTTGATATTTTGCGCTGAATAAAGAATGCATTGAATGTCCTGCTTCATGCGCTACTGTGAATACATAATTTAATGTATCGTCGTAATTTAATAATATAAATGGATGTTCATTAATGGAGCTCCAAGAATATGCACCTGTGCGCTTTCCATCTTTTTCATATACATCTACATAGCCGTCTTCAAGAGCGCTTTTGGCCATTTGAATAAATTCTTCATCTAAGTCTTTAAGTGATTCAAAGAATAATTCTTTTGCTTCTTCAAATGTATATTTAGTTCCACTAGTCGCAAGTGATAAGAAACGATCATACGTATGATGTTTTTCTAAGCCAAGATATTCTTTTCTGAGTTTTAAGTAGCGTTTGATAGGAGCAGTATTGCTTGAAGCAACCTCGACTAAATTATGATATACAGAAAGAGGAATGTTGTTTCCGTATAAATAACTTTCTAGTACAGAAGAGTAGTTTCTGTTTTTCATCATCGCGACATTTTTTTGTAAAATAGCGTTGTAGATTTGGGCATATGAATTGCGATGTGCTTTATATTTTTGAAAAATAGCTTCGAATACTTTTTGGCGATCTACTGGATCTTTTAAATCAGCTAGGTAACTGCGAAAGTTTCCTTGTGTAACCGTGATTGTTTCACCATTTGTTAGGGTTACTGTCTCATCGACGTTGTCAGCTATGGAAAGTGCAGTATAAATCTCACTTCCTTTTGTGAGGTATTGGCTGAAATTAGCTAGTAGACTTTCGCTTTTTTCGTCTAGTACATGTGCTTGGTTACGGAACAGTTTATCTACAGAGAAATGGAATTCTGATAACTGTTTGTCTTGATTTATAAAAGAGTCAATTGTTTCTCTTCCGATTGCGATTAATTCAGGTGATTCAAAAGCTGTAATTTGTCTAAGTTGGCTGAACAGAGCCATCATACGTTGCACTCTCGCAGCTTTCTCGGTATCTTTTTTATTTAAATCAGACGCTAAAGCAACATACTGATAAGCTTTTAATAACTTTGTACCAACGGATTTTTGCAATAAGAAATATTCTTTAAACGCTTTAAAATCTCCTAGTTTTCCTTGGAAAGCCTGTAGTTTATTAATGTCCTTTGATAGTAGTTGATAGTCTTCTTCCCATTTTTCAATGGAAGGGTATAATTTTGTTAAATCCCAGTTCATAAAGCTCCTCCTTGTGTTATAATCATATGAATTATAACATTGATAAATAAAAAAAGAAAGAAAACGATTTATTAGGGCACAAATATCTTGCATTCTGGTTGAACTGTGATATAATTAAGATGGTTATAGATAAATTTAGAATGATTATAAAATAAGTGAGGTGATTTTATGATCACAATATATACTACACCGAGTTGTTCTTCTTGTAGAAAAGCAAAAAAGTGGTTTCAAGAACATCGCATTGAATACCGTGAAAAAAACATCTTTAATATTCAGTTAACTAGAGATGAAATTTTTGCGATGTTAAAAAATACGGAAAACGGATTTGAAGATATTATTTCAACTAGATCAAAAATCTTTCAGGAGAAAAATTTAGATATTGATGAAATGTCTATGAGTGAATTAACACAATTCATTATTGAAAATCCTAGCGTATTACGTAGACCAATTATAATTGATGAAGACCGTATGCAGGTTGGGTACAATGAAGATG
>CAZZJG010000078.1:0-4313 GCA_964654395.1 uncultured Candidatus Izemoplasmatales bacterium | reverse complement strand
AGGAAAAAGACGAGGATTTTTCAGCTAGGGTAGAGATCGTTGCTAAACGTCCATATTTTAAAAAAAATAAGATAAATTCGCTTGAGCAACTTTATAACATCACAGGCGATCAAATCTATTCTAGGTTTGCTTTCAAAGAAGTAAAAACAGCGACAGTTGATCGGAAAGCAAAAAAAGTTGCCGCGAGAGACTTCCCTAAAGTCGTGGGCGAGATCAAAATTGCGGACTTCTGGGTAATGGCGACCAATGCTGCTGTCAGTCACACTCTTCGTGATGGGGTGGCTGATATGGGTAGAGTTCTCCGCGCGATGCTGGGCAAAGGAGTCTATATGCAATATAGTCCTTTTCACCAATCATTTTTTAAGGCTGTCGAAGGAAAAACTTTTATATAATTCAATCAGGTTTTTGACATGCGCGGAAAAGAAATACCCCGATAGGATAATGGGCTCATCCTATCGGGGTAATTTTTTAGAGTATCAGGTTGAGGTCTAGATGCAGGTAGTATTTTTTTACCCCATTAATCATTTTTCTAGTTTCTATTGTTTTGGGGGCACGTTTCTTGACCTTGCCAGCATCGTTTAATTCTTTGTGAATCTTCTTCTTTTTCAAAGCTGCCCCACCAAACGTAGAGAACATTGATTCTTGATAGACAGCATAGGCTTTGTCAGGGATGAGGTACATGTTTTGCTTTTCTACAAAACCCACCTGTTCTCCTTGTGGCTGCCATTGATTATTGGTGTCGTCTGTGCGCACCCAGCCATATTTTTCAGGATTGACAGGAGTGTTACCATCAAGGTTTACGAGGTGGCATTTATTGCTAGCTAATGCTTGTTTAAGAGCAAAAATATATTGTTCAGCGTCACCATCGATAAGATATTTCTGTTGTTTCTTTGCTAGCTGGATCAAAGCATCCTTGGCTTTTGCCGTCAGCTGCGCCACCTCTTCCTCGGTAATGACATCATAGTCGAAGGCATACTCAAGGAAGAATTCAAAGGTAGCCATGAATTCAGCAATATTACCCGGTACTCTATGGTGCAGTGATGACAGGAAGCTAAACTCATCGCAAAGTTCAACCTGACGAGACTCAAACTTTTCTACGATTGCATCGCCTTTGCTGATTAACCATTGAATAAAACCGGAACCACATGCAACGAAGGAGCCATCTTTAGCTGCCTGTTTGCATTTATTCAGTGCTGTACCGTCAAGAGTGTCTTTATCAAATTGGAGAATTAAAACTCTCGCAGCTAAGGATTCCCCTACTATAGGTTGTTCCCCTGTAGCGACAATTAACCCACGAGGTTCTTGGCTTTGGGCTAGGCAAGTACTTTTAGTCTGTCCATTTGCCTGTGTTCGGAACAAGATCTCATCTTTTCTGTTCAATTCCTTCTTGTTTCCATTTTTTTCAACGCGATCATCAACAACTGTCACCACCGAATGCGTGTTTCCAACAAGCTTGCTCAAGTATGGTTCTGAACTGGTGTAGGAGGCGGTGGGCTGATAGTAGTTTGTGACTTTTTGGAAAAAACCTAGAATGATCCCTGCAGAAGTGCTTTTGCCTGTGCCACTTTTTCCATGCTTATAAAGAGAACAGCTGGATCGGGATAATCCCGCTAGGATACCTCGAAAGGGGGCTATGAGGATTGGTATTGAAATATCCAATGGAGCTAAACTGAGTATATCGAGAGTAGCGTCTATTCCGTCAGATATTTCAGTTTTGGATGAGATGTATAGATTTGAACAATTATTGAATGGTCCACCGCTCAAGTCAGTTTTCACATGAGTAATATACCCCTCATAGTCAAAAGCCCCTTTACTGCTAAGGTAGCATTCCTTGCCATCAATTACCGTGAACCCGGTTCTTTCATATACCTTTTCGACGGTTATAGAGTCGGAGGGACTTAATTCTAGTATAGCATCGCGTATAACCTTGTAGCTGCCACTGTATTTTCCCCTTGTGCCAATGTAATTGCCCAGCCATCTTTTGTCTTCAAGCTCGTTTGCGGTGATCTCTACAATTTTTGTGTTGTCACTATTCTCAAAATAGATCTTTATAACATATGAGCGTGTCAGCTTTCCACTTGCTGAATAGCGTTCTCTTTCTATAAGTATTTCTGCAATAAATGCGGTAAGTTTTACTTCGTCAAGTTCTCCCTTCTTTTCAACGTTGCGGTAGTATGCGTTGTTACGGATAAAGACTCCTTCTTTAGGGTCGGTGGAGGCATTGGTTAATGTCTTATCTGAAGCTGTGATAGCAGCAATGACGGCTTGTTGGTAATGCTTAATCCTGGCTCCTTGGCCTACAATCTTTGCGCGTATGCGGTTAAAAGCATCTTCATCGCGCGCTAGGAGATTGGCACCGGCAGAAACCATGCCGTCATCAAAGGTGAAGTCTTCGTCGTGACAATTTTTGACTATTTTTGCCTCTAAACCTAATTCAATTATTTCAAGATCAGGTGTTGTTAGAGCCATTTGTTGTTTTGGGAAGGTTGATTGCAGTGTATGTGTCATTGTACTTCCATAAGTTTATGGGATAATTAAATCCATTTTTTGAATTCTAGTGCGACCGTGACTCGAGTAATTGGTCGCTACCTCAATTGATTCGTCGAAAAAATTTGACTATCAATGTTTCTTAAGAACGCGTCAGGGGATTTGGGCTGACGCCTTGGCAGCAAGTGGATTTGTTTTTCCTGTTTTTTTTATTTTCCGACAGAACCGCTTTTGAGCCAAAAATTAGATTTTATGCCCAGAATCGTACCTAGACATATTGTTCTCCTGACAATTACTTATATTTAAACTCTTTAAGAGAAAGCTATGAGCAGATCCACCGACCGAAAAAAAATACTTCGATACACTCTTCAAAATATTTTTGACTTTTATCATGAGAACAAGAAACTTAAGTATGGTGGGCTTTCAGGTGCCTACAATGATCGTAGGGAGAAATATCGTCAGACCATTCGGGAGCTGTACAACGAGAAAGGGGAGCCACTGACAAAAGAAGAGGTTGCTCCGTATCGAGCGATGTATAGAATAGATGATGTATACGACAAGTACGCTAATGAAACATCTTGGCGTGAGCCTTTATGTAAAATCTTTGATGATTTCTATGAGAGTGCTAGAGGGATAACGGGTCAGCAAATACGTGAGCGTATCACGACAAAAGATATTGGATGTGTCTTAGTAGATGACTCGCGCTATGATGATCTGCTAGCAGAAGCAAATAGCTTGCTTGGCTTGGATAAAGGAACCGTTGCGCCTACGGACTTGATAGAAACAATGGAAAAGATACGTCTCGAGTACCTGCGGGATAAATTGGTCCCAAGCAAGGATAGCTTTTATGTCGTGCATTCGCCTATTGTACGAAACAACTTAGGAGAAGAACCTTTTTCAGAAATAAAAGAGCTGTTCTTTCAAATAAAAGAATATGATCTTGCTGAATTTAATTCCATGATGCTGGAGCTGGAATACAGCCTCGAACATAATCAAGAAATTGTTCTCAAAAGTTGCAATCCTAAAAAAGGCGTAAATCATCATCCAACACAAGAACAAAAAAATATCGCATATTTACATCCAGAATCAGTGTTTAAAATCAACAAAGAATACTCAGTTGTAAAAAAAGATTGGTCCAAAAACGATGTCTTTTCTAGTGAGTTTGAGCGAAAATTGAATTGGTTTTTACATGACCATGCCACCGTGCATGATACCTTTAGCGGTACGTGGAAATCATTTAATGATTTTGTTGTTTCTGTTTTTTTTACTTACTTCGAGTATACTAAAAATTTAAACATAATTAAAATATGCCCTCAGTGCGGAAAAATATTTATATATAAAAATAGCAAAAGCAAGTTCTGCAATGACAAATGCAAAAATAATTCACACAGGAAAGGTAAATATGTTAAATGTTACAACAGACAGAGGCTGTGGTTTAAAAAATGTTCAGAAGTGGTAGAAGATTACTGCCGCAGTAAAAATATTCCTGAAAACAAAATACCTTCATTTAAAAGTATTGAACAGCGTTTAGTGTGTAGTGGCGGAGAATGTCCTCATAAATTTCCAGTCTCAACTGGGTACTGTAAGGCCTTTCTAGAAAAAAATACTGCCATTGTTGAACTATACAAAATCATAAAGAAATAGGAACACCCCGTTTTCTAGGCATCTGTTTTCATATATTTCACATAGTTCTTCAGCACACCTACCCAAATGAAAAATCCCACCCGCAGCATGGTAGGTGGGATTCTATGGCCCTCTAGAAGTAGAAGTATAGGTAGCCTGTCTATTTACCCCCGATCAACATGATAACTGCAAAGATAGCCGCA
>CAZZJG010000077.1:0-4335 GCA_964654395.1 uncultured Candidatus Izemoplasmatales bacterium | reverse complement strand
TTATCTATTAACCATACAAAAACATTAAGTCCTAATGAAAAGCGTAAAATTGTAAAAACATTTGATTATATCGACAGTATACTAGGCAATAATAACTACCCTATCTTTGAATACCGTCAAATTATTCGGATGGATATTCATAATCAAATAAAATTTTCTAATAAGGATTTGGTGAGAATAATATCAAATATTAGCCACCACCCAACTATTTTAGGCATAGATAATATTGAGAACCATTTTAATTTTGATACTATCGACGAACAAGGCAAATACATGGTTCAAACCATTTATACAACCAACAACAAACAATTCATTTCTAAGCATAAACACTATGTTTCGGCCCTGTATAAAGGAAACAAACAAGACGATTTTGATACCATTAAGAAGCGATTAAAACAAAAAAGTGAAATAACATATTTACTTGTGGAAGGAAAATACGACGTTAACTGGTATGAAACCGCACTTCGTCTTCTAGGGCTTGACGAAAAATATGTCGTTATTCCTTGTGGCGGTTATGGCAATATACGTTTTGTGCAAAATCAGTTAGCAAAAGAAGGTTACCGTACAAAAATTATGACAGATGGTGACGTGCCAGGAAAAAATGCATTAAAAAGAGAAATAGTTGAGCTATACGCAGACCCTGAATATGTAAACAAAATCTTTCATACTCACTTTTCCGCCCTTCCAAGAAAAAAAGAAGATTTTTTCCGTGCCATTGGTGAGAAAGACGATACAGTAAAACATGTTTTGAGCAGTTGGGCAAGAAAACACCTAACATTACATCATCCATTTGTTCAGGAAGTAAAACGTCGTTTAATAGATGAAGGTGGTAGCTAATATGAAACATAGAACCTGTCGTATATGTGGTTTTATAACCCATCCTCTTGTCGATGATGAACTTGGCGTGACATATGATGTATGTAATAACTGTTATTTTATTTATAAACAAGAAATGTATCACCCTACGCTGAAAGTGGAAAAAGAAAGATATTTAAAACACCATAATAGTGAAGACAACATGCAGTACGTAACGTATATGGAATCTTTTATTAAAGAAGCAATTGAACCTCTTTCCATCAAAGGTAAAATATTAGATTTTGGCTCTGGCCCAGTTCCTATATTAAAGCGCTTATTACAAGACCGAAAATATGATGTACATGATTTCGACCCCTTTTTTAACAACGATTTATCATATCAAAATCATAGCTATGAGCTGATTATTCTTACTGAAGTATTAGAACACATTGTGAACCCATTACATACCTTAAAAAGTTTATTTACGTACCTAGAACAAGATGGGAAATTATTAATACAAACACAACTTCATAACATGGATGAACAAAAATTTCTCAAATGGTGGTATCGTAGAGACATATCCCATGTAGGTTTTTACCATACTAAAACTATGAAATTTCTTGCGGAGATGTTTAACTTAAAAATTATTAGAAATAACTTAATCGATCAAGTTACGTTTATGAAAGTTGGCTGATGAAACAATGAAAGAAATGCGAATCTCCGTTAATGACATGGTGAAATTCATTCACAGCGGAGGAGATTTGACAAGTGAATTTAAATCTAATAGGCGTGCGTTAGATGGAACAAATGCGCATGCTTTTTTGCAAAAACAATATTGTGAAGGCGATCAAAAAGAGGTTTTTGTTGAAACGCTAGTTGAAAAACGTGGATACTCTATTCATATCACCGGAAGGATGGATGGACTTCGTTATATCGATAATACGTTAACGGTAGAAGAAATAAAAAGTACAACCTCGGATTTAGAGCTGATTGAAATAGATACAAGACCAGACCACTTAGCACAATCAAAACTTTATGCCTTTATCTACATGTTTAACAATAACATACGCTCTATTCGTGTTCGTCTTGTCTATGTCAAAACTAAAACTTTTGAAACAAAGGATTTTTACAAGCGGTATAATTTATCGCAACTGAAACGTTTTTTTGAAAACACAGTAAATCAATATATTGATTGGCTTGAGCTGCTTGAAACTCATCGAAAAACAAAAATGAAATCCATTGAGGGACTTCTATTCCCCTTTGATGAATACCGCGAAGGGCAGTATTTATTTATGGGGGCAGTCTATAAGACGATTATGACAAATGATATATTATATTCAACAGCCCCAACCGGTATTGGTAAAACCGTTGCGGCACTATTTTCTGCATTAAAAACGATACAAACAGATAAAGATAAAGTCTTTTATTTAACTGCCAAAAATGCAGGAAAAACAATTGCGGTTGAAACAGTTGACTTAATGAAAGAAAAAGGCTTAAAAGTTAAGACGATTGTCTTACATTCAAAAGAAAACATGTGTCTTATGGATACTGTTGATTGTGACCCAGAAATATGCCCTTACGCAAAAGGTTTTTTTAATCGTGTTAATGATGCATTAAAAGATATCTTTGTGCACGAAGACGTATACGATCGCGAGTTAGTATTATTATATGCAAAGTACCACACAATCTGCCCTCATGAGTTCTCATTAACAATTTCAAATTTTAGTGACATAGTTATATGTGATTACAACTATGCGTTTGACCCAAGAACTCATTTAATTAGATATTTTGAAGAAGAATACTACAACCCAATCTTGTTGGTAGATGAAGCACACAACTTAATTAGTAGATCACGAAATATGTATTCTGCTTCAATCTCCCTTTCAGCCATCCAAGAATTAAAAAAACACGTAAAAGGATTAAAATTTAGTCCTAAAACGATTATCTCGAAAGTAATTCAAAAAATCATGGACTATGCAAATGAAGTTCAACTGTACAAATCGCAATTTCACATGAAAAAACAGCCTGACGATACGCTTTTATCTTTACTAGAACAACTTTCAAATATATTAGAACAGATTTTGAATGAAAACAAAAAATTCCCAAAACGTAAACAAATCCTTGATATTTACTTTCAGTGCATACAATTTTTACGAATATATGATTTGTACAATAATAGTCATCGCTATGTATCTGAAATTATTAAAGACGACGTAGTAATCACCATCAAATGTCTTGATGCATCAATGTTTTTACTTGACACAATTAAAAGCCACGCTAAAGGTACAGTCTTTTTCAGCGCCACCCTACACCCAATTGACTACCATGCACGTTTAATAACGTCAGGCCACGGAAAAAGCTTAGTTATTCCATCACCATTTCCCATGCGTCATCTAGGACTTTTTGTCGATGATTCTACATCTACAAGATATAAAGACAGAAATAGAAGTATCGGGCGTATAATCGACAATCTATACGCATTACTAGAATCAAAGATTGGTAATTATATCATTTTCTTTCCATCTTATGAGTATCTAAATCTTGTTTTAAAAGAATTTGATAGCACTAACTATGAAGTACTAATTCAAACAAAAAATATGACATATACCAAGCGAAAAGAAATGATAAAACGATTTGATAACGTCGAAGATAAATCAAAAGTCGGATTTTTCGTTTTAGGTGGAAGCTTTAGCGAAGGCGTCGACTATATAGGGGAAAAACTATCGGGAGTATTAATAATAGGTGTAGCGCTACCACAATTTAACAAACACAACGAACTATTAAGGTCATACTTTGATAGACAGTTTGAAAACGGTTTTGACTATGCATACACTTTTCCCGGTTTTAACAAAGTAATTCAAGCTGTAGGCAGAGTAATTCGATCTGAAGATGATATAGGTGTTGCGATATTAATGGATGATAGATACTCACACAGACTATATCGCATGATGTTTCCCAATAATTGGCAACACGCAATCACGCTCCCAAAGGGCGCTTACCTATCTGACACCTTAAAATTATTTTGGAAGCAATGGAAACATGAGAATAACAATCAAAGTAATAAGTATAACTAGTAAACTCAATAATATACTTTGCATATACAACAAGTATCCGTTATGTTAAAATTTACAAAGAATAACAAAATACTAAATTGCATATACCTTGTGTTTGTTACTAGCGCCAAATCATATACGAATAAACTTAACTGGTCAATAAGTAGACGAGCACATTCAAAGCAAAAATATATAATTTCATTACTAAAACAATATACGCATCACTATGACATTGACCATATATAAAACGGAGGTGTTTTATGACCCGTTACGATTACGATGAAAGACAAATTTTGTTTTCTCGCATGAAATTAACTAAAGGAAGCAAAGAATACCATGAGTTTTATGAAAACCATCAAACCTATCAAAAAAAAGATGATGCGCAGCGAAGTAAATCATTTCATCAATCGCTTCGTAAAGATGAACATTTTAAACGATTATTTTTCCCGTTAATTGATAATAATGCGCAATATATACGTCAACTATT
>CAZZJG010000076.1:0-4351 GCA_964654395.1 uncultured Candidatus Izemoplasmatales bacterium | reverse complement strand
ACATTGTTACTGAGAGTGAACTCGATGCATTGTTACTTGAATTAAACCTCATAAAAAAGTATAATCCTCGCTATAACATAATGCTCACCGATGATAAAACCTATCCTTATATTGAAATTACTAGTGAACCCCACCCAAAAATTATTATTTCCCGCCAATACAAAAATCGTTCGAATCAAAGATTTGGCCC
This sequence comes from uncultured Candidatus Izemoplasmatales bacterium, assembly GCA_964654395.1. Taxonomy (GTDB): domain Bacteria; phylum Bacillota_I; class Bacilli_A; order Izemoplasmatales; family Izemoplasmataceae; genus Xianfuyuplasma. The sequence continues at coordinate 4,161 of CAZZJG010000076.1, read as the reverse complement.
TTATCCTAACGTTAAAGCTGCGCGCGATACCGTGCGAATATTAAACAAAATATTTCCGCTAAGAAAATGTCAAACATTACCTAAAGAACCTTGCCTATACTATCACATGGGTCAGTGCCTAGCGCCATGCATTAAGGAAATTACTCGTACTGACTATGAACCAATCGAAAAACAAATTCGTGCTTTTTTACGAGGAGACATTGATGATACTGTTAAACAACTCACACAACTTATGAATAAGGCGAGTGAACACCTAGAGTTTGAACGAGCTAATGAATACAAAAAGTTAATAGAAGCAATTAAAACAACCACAAATCAACAAAAAATCAATCTTGATGATTATATTGATCGTGACATTGTTGGTTATCATGTAGAGAATAATCTAATAGCAATTGAAATTTTTTTCGTTCGTAATGGACGAATTACAGCTAGAAGTCACAAGGTGTTTGAAACTTATGACGAACCTCTAATTTCTTTAGAAAATTATCTTGCGCAATTTTATCAAAAACATCCTCTCCCAAAAGAGCTTTTATTACCATTGAACTTAGACTCCAATGTTTTACATGAACTGCTTAAAACAAAAATCTTGCACCCCAAACGTGGTGGTAAAGCGCATCTTGTAAAACTCGCGAATTTAAACGCACAAGAACATTTAAAGGAACAAATCCATTTAATTAAACGCACGAAACAAAGAACTACAGAAGCCGTAAAAGCTTTAGGGGAGCTACTACAAATCCCAACTCCTTACCGCATAGAAGCGTTCGATAATTCGAATTTATTTGGAGAACATGCAGTAAGCGCGATGGTTGTGTTTTTAGATGGCAAACCAGCTAAACGTGAATACCGTAAATTTAAAATCCAGTACACCGGAAAAACTAATTCGGACATTGACATGATGAAAGAGGTCTTGTATCGTAGATACTACAGGATGCTTATGGAGGATTTACCCAAACCTGATTTAATTATTTTAGATGGTGCAACGCAACAAATGTCAGCTGCCAAAGAAATCTTGCAAAGTTTAAATCTTGATATTCCGTATGCTGGGCTAGTAAAGAACAATCGCCATAAAACAAATCATTTGTTGTTACCTACCAGCAAAACCATAAAGATAGATGAAACATCAAATATTTTTCATTTATTGACCAGAATCCAAGATGAAGCACACCGATTTGTCGTAACATATCACAGAAATGTTCGCTCCAAAAGTTTATTTCATAGCATGTTAGATGATTTACCAACTATTGGTGTGAAAACTAAATTAAAACTGCTACAAAAATATAAAACAACACGGGAAATATCCCGCGCAACAAAACAAGAATTACGTTCACTAGGACTTAGAGAAAACCAAATAAATATTTTAATTGCAGCGCTAAAAATTGATGGTGATGAGCATGAATAATATGTATTATGGCAAAATTAAATTTTACAACGAAGAATTACGAATGTTGACCATCGAATTTCGTAAAAGAGTACATTATTTCTATCTTCAAAAATCGTTACACAATCATATAGGTCAGTACTTAGCACCAGGTCGCTTTATTGTATTATCAGCTAATACTGCTTTCCGCAACTATAAAGGTTATAAAGTGCACACCGTAGAATATGTCGAACGCGTGCAGTTTAATCGTTACCGTAAAAATATTGTTTTTTACGACAGAAAGTTAATTAAAAAAGGCACAAAAGAACTCATTAATAGTCTAGATTGTAAAATGTTTTTAGACCTTGAAATGAGCATGCATCCTTATCACAAAAAACCAAATTTCAAACAAGAAATCATTCAAGTTGGATATTTACTAGTAGATAAAAATGAACAAATTATTGAACAGTATAACCAGATTATCCGTCCGACACTATATCCCAAACTATCAAAACGAACAACTAAATTTTTATCAATTACACAAGAAGACATAGACCAAGGGATTTCTTTTTCTGCCTTTTACGAACACTTTAAACAGGTATTAATGCAATATAAACCTTCAATTATCGTATGGGGAAAAAATGACATTTTAGCGCTTCGCGATGCTTACCGCATAAATAAACTACCTTCATTGCATAAATATAGTCGTTTTATCAATCTTTTGAAATTACATAAAACATACTTTAATTTAAAAAATGACTTAGGATTATTCACAGCTTTAAACCTATACTTAGGCACAGCCGTATCCCAAGACCATGACGCTATGATTGACGCGCAAGTTACCCGAAAGATATTCCAGGGTTTTAAAGCGGTGGTTAATTATGAAAAAACCATTGATATAGGCAACAATAAATAGCACATTGAAACTTCAGTAAAAATATAGTATAATTTTACTGAAGTTTTTATTTGGAGGTGCTATATGGCGACTCTTAAAGATATCGCGAAAGCTTGCAATGTTTCAGTCACAACTGTTTCTAGAATCATTAACCAAGACCCTCAGTTTAATGTTTCCGAAACTGTTCGTAAGAACGTATTAGATACTGCAAAAAATATGCATTATGTACCACGTCGGAAAATTAATAGTAGTGCAAAGAAAAATATCGGTCTGATATTATGGCATGATCAAAAACAAGAAGAAAAAGACCCCTATTATCTAGGTATTCGTCGCGGGATAGAAGAAGCTTCTTTTCAACTTGGTTGGACAGTTACAGTAGTATATAAAAAACAGGGTGAATATGACGTTAAACATCTTTCTTTAGTAGATGGATTAATTTGTATTGGTAAATTTACGAGTGCGCAAATCGCTACGTTTGAGAAGATAAGTAGACATATTGTATTTATAGATTCTACACCTAATGACCAACTATTTGACAGCATTGTGATTGATTATCATAAAGCTGTTAGAAGTGCGCTTGATTATCTTTTGGAGCGACGTTATCGCGCGATTGGTTATATTGGTGGAGCTGAGATAATCAATCACAACATCAAACTAGGTGAACGAAGAGAACTTTATTTCCGAGAGTACTTATCCCGCAATAATCTCTTAAATATCGATTATATTCATGTGGGAGAGTTTACAGTTGAAAGTGGGTATCATCTTATGAAGGAAGCGATAGATAAGGGGAATTATGCAAAGGCTTATTTTTGTGCCAATGATAACATTGCTTTTGGCGCTCTCAGAGCAATCTATGAAGCAAAACTTACAGTACCTAATGATATTGCTTTAATAGGGTTTAATGATAACCCACATAGCGCTTACACCTATCCTCCGCTCACAACAATACATGTCCCTACAAAATTAATGGGACAACAAGCTGTACGGTGTTTAAGAGAACAGTGGACTGAGCGCATAGAACCAATTAAAATTATCGTTCCGACAAAGTTAGTAGAACGAAAATCTGTATAGCAAGAAAATATCTACTTATTACACTAAATCGAGGAGGGTTACTGATGAAGATTCTTGTCACCGGTGGTGCGGGCTATATTGGGAGTCATTGCACAAAAATGTTGTTAGATGAAGGTTTTGAAGTAGTGGTTGTTGACAACTTATCAACAGGCTATAAAGAAGCTGTTGATTCCCGCGCTCAATTTTATGAAATGGATATCAAACAGTCAGAAGAACTAAAACGCGTTTTAAAAGCAGAAAAAATAGAAGCAGTGGTTCACTTTGCGGCATTTAGTCTTGTAGGAGAAAGCATGAAACAGCCGATGAAATACTACGATAATAATGTCTGTGGAACCAAAGAATTGTTATCAGCAATGATTGAAACTAATGTCAACAAAATTGTCTTTTCGAGCACAGCAGCTGTCTATGGCGACCATAAAGAAATGCCCATCACAGAAGCATATGAGACAAAACCTACTAATACATACGGACAAACAAAACTTGCTATGGAACAGATGATGAAATGGGCAGAGAAAGCACATGACGTTCATTTTGTAGCTTTACGTTATTTTAATGTTGCGGGCGCTCACTATAGCGGAACAATTGGTGAAGCACATCATCCAGAAACACATTTAATTCCGCTTATCCTACAAGTTCCCAATGGGCTAAGAGAACAAATATATATCTTTGGAGACGATTACGATACACCTGATGGTACAGGGATCCGCGATTACATTCATATTGAAGATTTAATTAATGCACATATTCTAGCATTAAAACACCTTTTAAATGGTGGCGAAAGCAAAACCTATAATCTTGGTAGTGAAAAAGGATATTCAGTCAAAGAAATGATTGAAGC
>CAZZJG010000075.1:0-4394 GCA_964654395.1 uncultured Candidatus Izemoplasmatales bacterium | reverse complement strand
TTGAGGTATTTGAAAGGCAGATAGGCTTATCAAAGAAAATGAATACGCCGTTAATAATTCACATGCGAGATGCTAGCGAGGCAACATATAACGTTTTATCAGAACACGTGCCTTTAAAAGGCGTGATGCATTCATATAGCGGGTCTGCGGAAATGGCGCCATTGTTTTTAGATATGGGGTTATTAATTTCACTTGGTGGTCCAGTTACATTTAAAAATGGATATAAACCAAAAGAAGTAGCTAAAGTTGTTCCGCTTGAAAAAATGGTGATTGAAACTGATGCGCCTTATCTCTCACCTCACCCATTTAGAGGAAAACGCAACGAACCCGCAAGAGTCAAACTCGTTGCGGAGGAAATCGCAAGACTAAAAGAAGTGCCGTTGACGAAAGTAGCGGCCATGACTACAAAAAATGCAATACAACTATTTCAGCTAGAAAAAGGAGTGGATTAACATGAGAAAATGGTTCATTGCACTATCACTTATTTTTACAGTCACGCTAGCGGGATGTGTTCCTGCTATTGATAATTCAACAAATGATGACTACACTGTTAGTTACACAGAAGAAGAATTAAAAGATTTAATTGGAAGTATGATGCCAGAAACTACGGTCAATACAACTTATGATTTAAATTCCTTCCAAGAAGCAATTAAAAACGTAATTGACACTGCTCGTAAAGGTGTTCTAGGGTTATATGTTGAAACACCTATGACCGCAGGAACTGGTAGTGGTGTCATTTATAAAAAAGAAGAAAATACTTATTATATGGTTACCAACATGCATGTAGTAGAAGACTATACATCAATCGTTGTTGTATATGAGAAAAACGGTTTGTTGTTTGAAATTAGTGATGACAGCGTTCAAGTTTTAGGAATGGATCCAGTTACTGACCTTGCGGTTGTTACTTTTGATAGCGCAGAAGATTTTCATGTAATTCCGTTTGCGGATTCCTATGAAATTTATCCAGGTCAATTTGTCTTTGCGATTGGTAATCCGCTTGGTTTTGACTACTATGGAACCGTTACAATGGGAGTTATTAGTGGAGCGGCGCGTTATGTGCAAAATGGGTTGTTCGATGCAACACTCATCCAACACGACGCAGCAATTAGCCCTGGGAATAGTGGGGGAGCCCTTATCGATCTCAATGGTGATTTAGTTGGTATTAATAACCTTAAACTAGTTGACCAAGATGTATCAAATATTGGTTTTGCTATTCCATCAAATACGGTTAGACGTATTGTCAACGATCTTGAAGACGACGGTATAATTCAACGCCCTTATCTCGGAATTCAAACTTACGCGCAAGTAAATGATTGTGGACTGGATTATGGTGTATGTATAACTGTACAAGCTGGCGGCGCAGCTGAGGCTGCAGGACTTCAAGATGGAGACGTTATTGTCGGATGGAAAAACATCACAGCTGGCATGACCGACTTTGTCGATATTTTGAACTTTAATGAATTACGTGAAGCTATTTTAAACTCTACAGTAGGAGATCAAATTCAAGTTGAATATATCCGCGGTGGTATTACATATATTAGTGACGAAACACAGTTAGGATTACATCCGGACGACCAATAAGCAAATCGAATGATTTGCTTATTTTTCTTGTCGAATAGCTATCTGTTTAGTACAATGTTCATGGAAGAAAAGGAGTGATATTATGGGATTGACCGCAGGAATTGTCGGATTACCAAATGTTGGTAAATCAACCCTTTTTAATGCTATTACAAAAGCGGGAGCTCTCGCAGCGAACTATCCCTTTGCGACTATCGACCCCAATGTCGGAGTTGTAGAAGTACCTGATTATAGGCTTGATGTCTTAACAAAACTTGTAAACCCGAAAAAAACTATTCCAACTGTCTTTGAATTCACGGACATTGCCGGAATTGTGCGAGGAGCACATAAAGGCGAAGGTTTAGGAAACCAGTTTTTATCTCATATCAGACAAGTTGATGCTATCGTACAAGTTGTACGTGCCTTTGACGATGTAAACGTCACGCATATTGATGGTTCAGTAGATCCAATTCGTGATATTGAGACAATCAACTTAGAACTTATTTTTGCTGATCTTGAAGTTGTTGAGAAAAGGTTGCCCAAGATTGAAAAAAAAGCCGTAATGAAGGTTGATCAAGAAAGCGTTAGAGAATATGAAATACTTACGAGAATTCAAAAAGTGCTATTAGATAACAAGCCTATTCGCACAATGAACCTTAATGAAAACGAAAAAGCAACTATCAAAGCATTCAACTTTTTAACACTTAAACCAATGTTATATGTCGCTAATGTTGATGAAGAGCATATTGTTGATGCTTCTAATAATCCGTATGTAAAGCAAATTAAACAGTTTTCTTTAGAAGATAAATCAGATATGATCGTCATTAGCGCCAAGATTGAAGCTGAATTATCAGAACTAGATGATGAAGAAAAAGCGATGTTTCTTGAAGACCTTGGAATAAAGGAAAGTGGTCTTGACCTGCTTGTTAAACATAGTTATTCCCTCTTAGGTTTAGCGACATTTTTTACCGCCGGACCCAAAGAAGTTAGAGCGTGGACCTTTCAAAAAGGAGCGAAAGCACCAGAGTGTGCTGGTGTTATTCATAGTGATTTTGAGAAAGGATTCATTCGCGCTGAGACTATACATTTTGATGATTTTGTTAGTTGTGGAGGCGAACAAAAAGCCCGTGAGCTTGGTAAAATGCGTTTAGAAGGACGTAATTATGAAGTTCAAGATGGTGATATTATGCATTTCTTGTTTAACGTTTAACAGCGAAGCAACTTAGCTTCGCTTTTTTTTTCGCATAATTGTAGTATAATATACTAAAGGTGATTCGATGAAAATATACAAGTTATCTGCCTTTCCCAAGGATGGTTTAGGTGGTAATAAAGCGGCTGTTGTACTAGATGCAAATCATCTAACACATGAACAAAAACAAGCAATTGCGCGTCAAATTGGCTACAGCGAGACTGCATTTGTTTTTCCAAAGTCTAACACAACATTTTCGATGCAATATTATACACCTAATTGTGAAATTGATTTATGCGGACATGCTACCATTGCATCTTTTTCTTTAATGCGCCAAATTGGTAAAATTAAAGATGGAAATTATACTATTCAGACAAAAGCTGGCATGCTAAAAGTATACGTTAATGAAAAAACAGTCTTTATGAAACAAAAATTACCAAAATTTCTAGGTGCATTACAAGAAAGTGATTTAACTGGTTGTTTTGACCAAGCATCATTTATCCATCAAGACTACCCGATACAAATTGTAAGTACTGGTTTGAAAGAAATATTTGTTCCTGTTAAGGATGTAGAGACACTCAATAAGTTACAACCAAACTATGATGTTATTAAGCAAGTTAGTGAGCAATTTGATGTGATCGGGATGCATTTATTCGCGTTTGGGGATGATGCTGATGCATATGGTCGAAACTTTGCGCCCCTTGTAGGGATAAATGAAGAAAGTGCTACCGGGACTTCTAATGGCGCATTATCTTGTTATTTGTTCAAGCACTACAAGAAAAAAGAATATTATGACCTTCGTCAAGGCTATTCTATGGGGCTTCCATCACAAATTTTGGTTAAACTAAGGTATGATTCTGACAAGATTACTGATGTACAAGTAGGAGGAACTGCCATCACTTTTGAGGAGTGAGATTATGAATGCTGTTATTATCAATGTTGGAAAAGAGTTGTTAACAGGGCAAACTGTTAATACCCACCTTTCGACAATTGCCTCGCAGCTTTTAGAAATCGGAATTGATGTTAGGCAAAACTATGTAGTAGAAGATAATATAAGTGTTTTAGAAAATTTACTTTCTTCATTATCTGAGGACATAATCATCTTAACAGGAGGTCTTGGACCAACAGAAGATGACCTAACGAAAGAAGCGGTTTGTCGCGCATATTCTTTACAGACGTTCTCTGATGAACGCATTGTAAAGAAGCTACAGACTTATTTTAGTAAAAAAAATATCCCCGTGGCAAAGGTAAATTTAAAACAAGCAATTAGGCCAGTTAAATCTATGGTAATTGACAATGAAAATGGCACGGCACCTGGTCTTATAATAAAGGTAAACGACCAAATAATAATTTTATTACCAGGCCCGCCAAATGAACTTAATCCTATGCTTGAAAAAGTTATAGCGTTTCTGACGCAGTTTGTGCAGCGTCCAATATTTCAAAGACGCCTGTATTTATGTGGAATTGGGGAATCATCGATTGAAAAACAAAGGATTCAGTTTGCCTCTAGATATGAAGGAGTAACTATTTATCCTTATGCTTCAATTGGGAAACTGCAATTTGTTTTTCAATCGATGATTCCCCAATTCCACATAAATACAGGCGTCTTTGATATTTTGGACGCTGCACAAACTGCGTCAGAAACGCT
>CAZZJG010000074.1:0-4400 GCA_964654395.1 uncultured Candidatus Izemoplasmatales bacterium | reverse complement strand
GCGAAGCAGAACTAATTCCACCAATAGGATGTGAGATTAATGAGTATTATGTTTTCTTCATGTGCTTTTAAAGATTTACTTTTTGATGGTATGACGGTCATGGTTGGAGGATTCATGGCTGTGGGAACACCGGAAGTACTTATAGATGCTTTAGTTGAAAGCAACGTAAAAGACCTAACAATTATTTGTAATGATGCTGGTTTTCCAGATAAAGGCGTTGGGAAGTTAATTGCGAATCATCAAGTATCACATTTAATTGCTTCACACATTGGATTAAACCCACAAGCAGGTCAAATGATGAGTGAAGGAACTATGCAAGTAACGCTAGTGCCACAGGGAACGCTTGCGGAACGTATTCGTTGTGGTGGTGCAGGACTAGGTGGTGTTTTAACACCCACAGGTGTAGGAACAATTGTTGAAGAAGGAAAGCAAATAATTACATTAGATGGTAAAGATTATCTCCTTGAAACTGCTCTTCATGCGGATCTTGCGATAATTCTAGGGCATAAAGTAGATACTCTAGGTAACACTATTTATGCCAAGACTACAAGAAACTTTAACCCTGTTATGGCAACTGCTGCTGATAAAGTAGTTGTATATGCACGAGAAATCGTATCATCTATCGACCCAGATATTATTGTAACACCGCATATATTCGTTGATCATATCGTTAAGGAGGAAGGCTAATGGACCGTAATGAAGCGAAAGAGCGCATCGCAAAACGTGTTGCGTTAGAATTAAAAGACGGCTACGTCGTTAACCTTGGAATAGGGTTACCGACACTTGTCGCAAACCATATTCCTGATCATATAAATGTTCACTTTCAATCGGAAAATGGTCTGATTGGCCTCGGGCCTGCTCCTATAAAAGGAGAAGAAGATCCTGACATAACTAACGCTGGTGCGCAACTAGTTACGCTTAGAGAGGGTGGAGCCTATTTTGATAGCACTACATCTTTTTCAATTATTAGAGGAGGGCATGTAGACGCTACTGTTTTAGGTAGTTTGCAAGTTGATGAAAAAGGAAATCTTGCTAACTGGATTATTCCAGGAAAATGGTCACAGGAATGGGCGGAGCGATGGATCTAGTAACTGGCGCTAAACGCGTCATTATCGCTATGACGCACACGAATAAGGGTAAGCCAAAAATACTTAAACGTTGTACATTGCCTCTTACAGCGAAAAAACAAGTGAACCTCATAGTTACCGAAATGGCAGTAATTGAAGTAAAAGAAGATGGCCTGCATTTACTAGAGTACCATCCTGATTACACCATCGAAGAAATTCAAGTAGTAACTGAGGCTAAATTAATAATCAACGATCCAAAACCTATGAAGGAGGTAAGTTGATGGAACAAGTAATGATTCGTATTCGCCTTTCAGAACACCACGCACACTATGGTGGTGGGCTCGTTGATGGCGCTTTTGCATTACAATTATTTGGCGATGTTGCGACCGAACTCTTAATAAGAAATGATGGCGATGAGGGCTTATTTCGTGCTTATGAAAATGTTGAATTTTTAGCCCCTATGTACGCGGGAGACTATATTGAAGCTACTGGTAAAATAACGAAAATCGGGAATACATCACGTACTATGGAGTTTGAAGCATATAAAGTGATTAGCGCTAGAAAGGATATAAATGATAGCGCAGCGGATGTACTAGAGGAAAAAGTGCTCGTCGCTAGAGCCAAGGGAACATGCGTTGTGCCAAAGGAAAAACAACGCCATGGATAAACTAATTATTACATGCGCAATTTGCGGCGCAGAAGTCACGAAAGAACATAACCCATATATACCATACACAATAGACGAACTAGTGCGCGAAGCAAAAGAAGCGTATGAAGCAGGCGCAAGCATTATCCATTTGCATGTACGCGAAGATGATGGTACACCAACACAAGATATTAATCGCTTTCGCGAAGCTATTGAAGCAATAAAGTCAAATCTACCGGATGTTATTATCCAACCATCTACAGGTGGCGCAGTAGGTATGTCTAGGGATGAAAGACTACAACCGACATTATTACGTCCAGAAATGTGTACGCTTGATTGCGGAAGCGTAAACTTTGGCGGAGATGAAGTCTTTATAAATACGGAAAACGATATTCGCTATTTCAGTGAAAAGATTTATGAAAAAGATATATTCCCAGAATTAGAATGTTTTGGCAAATCACACATTGACCAGGTACTAAGATTATACAAAAAAGGAATCATAAAAGAACCGCTTCATTTCAGCTTCGTCCTCGGCGTTTCTGGAGGCGAGGTAGGTGAAGAACGTGATTTTCATTTCTTACGCGAAAGTTTACCTCCAAACGCAACATACAGCGTAGCGGGAATCGGAAAATATGAATTTTTCCTCGCAGAACTAGCAATTCAATATGGTGGGCACGTACGAGTAGGTTTAGAAGACAACATTTACTTGGAAAAAGGTATTCTCGCAAAAGGTAACAAAGATCTTGTAAACAAAGTTGTACAACTAGCCAAAAAACATGGGCGAGAAATCGCTACTCCCACTGAAGCAAGAAGAATACTCGGAATGAAGGAGAGAAGACAATGAAAGGAAATCGCTATGGTACTCATCGCGTTATTGAACCAAAGGGTGTTTTGCCACAAGCTGCAACTAAAGTAAATAATGATATGCAAATATATGATAATGAAATAAAAATTGATGTTCATACACTCAATATTGATAGCGCATCCTTTACTCAAATCAAAAACACCTGTGACGGTGACCCAATCAAAATGGAAGAAATGATTCTTTCGATTGTAAACGAAAGAGGAAAAATGCAAAATCCGGTCACTGGGAGTGGTGGAATGCTTATTGGGACAGTAAAAGAAATAGGATCCGAGTTCCCAGATAGAACCCTTAAAGTAGGAGACACAATCGCGACACTAGTTTCCTTATCACTTACGCCATTAACGATAGACTCAATTCTTTCAATTCATCTAGAAAATGATCAAGTAAGAATTAAAGGACAGGCAATACTGTTTGAAAGTGGTATCTATGCCAAAGTAGATAGTGATTTAGACGAGAATTTGGTCCTCGCAGCATTAGACGTTGCGGGAGCTCCAGCTCAAACAAATAAATTGGTCAAAGAAGGAGATACCGTCTTAATCGTTGGTGCAGCCGGCAAGAGCGGCGTACTTTGTAGCTATCAAGCAAAAAAGAATGCCGGACCTACTGGTAAGGTTATTGGGCTTGTGAATGAAGAGCGTCAAGTAGAACTTTTACGGGACCTTAACTTGTGCGATGAAATCATCCTTACAGATGCCACTAAAGCCGTAGATGTCTATGAAAAAGTTAAACAAGTAGCACCCAATCTTTGCGATGTAACAATTAACGTGGTCAATGTACCTAACACTGAAATGGGGTGTATACTTTCAACTAAAGATCAAGGAGTTGTATACTTCTTTTCCATGGCTACATCATTCACCAAAGCTGCGCTTGGTGCAGAGGGTGTTGGAAGTGATGTCACCATGATTATAGGTAATGGTTATACCAAAGGTCATGCAGATTTAACACTCAATCTAATTCGCACCGCACCACAAATTAAAGCTCTGTTTGAGCGTCTATACACCTAGGAGGGATTATGGCAGTAAAGTTATATACCTCTCACATCGAGAGAAGACATCGGTATTTCCCGAATGTGACAGATGAACAATGGGATGACTGGAAATGGCAAGTGAAAAATCGTATTTCCAATGTTGCAGAGTTAGAAAAATACTTTCCACTAGACCCCGCTGAAAAAGAAACAATCAGATTGGTATTAGGACAGTTTCGGATGGCTATTACACCATACTACTTAACACTAATTAATCCTGAAAACAAACAAGACCCCATACGTCTCCAAGCTGTACCAGGGGTAGGAGAGTTGCACGTTGGTGCGCATGATTTAAATGATCCACTTCATGAAGATGGTGATATGGTTGCCCCCGGATTAACACATCGTTATCCTGATCGTGTCCTATTCTTAATTACAGATATGTGCTCCATGTATTGTAGACATTGTACTAGAAGACGATTCGCGGGCCAAAAAGATGTAGGTAGTTCTATGAATAATGTAGAACTAGCACTAGAATATATCCGTAATCACCCAGAAGTAAATGATGTTCTCTTAAGTGGTGGTGACGCTCTACTTGTAAGTGATGAGAAACTTGAATATATTATATCTAAACTTCGCGAGATTGATCATGTGGGTGTTATAAGAATCGGTTCACGTACACCGGTAGTTATGCCTCAACGGATAACTCCTAAACTGGTCAATATGTTAAAGAAGTATCATCCGATTTGGTTAAACACTCATTTTAATCACCCGAAAGAATTAACTCCAGAGGCAAATAAAGCTTTGGATATGCTTTCTGATGCAGGAATTCCTCTTGGAAACCAATCTGTATTGTTA
>CAZZJG010000073.1:0-4413 GCA_964654395.1 uncultured Candidatus Izemoplasmatales bacterium | reverse complement strand
TATGATGCGCTCATTTTCGTATTTGCCGTCTTCAATAGCATCGTCCAAATCAATCCAGAAAAGATGGCAGATAACTTACAAAAACAAAATGCCTACATTCCAGGTGTTCGTCCAGGCGCAGAAACGGAAAACTATTTGTCTAAGACATTATTCCGTGTAACACTTGTAGGGGCATTATATCTTGTCTTAATTGCTTCATTGCCGATATTCTTATCACAAATTTTCGATTTGCCGGCATATGTACGTATCGGCGGAACTAGCCTCTTGATCGTTGTTGGTGTCGCAATTGAAACAACAAAGCAAATTAAGACTCAAGCTCAAGAACAGAACTACTCTGGATTTATCCGTTAAGGAGAATTCATCTTGAAGATTCTGCTCATGGGGCCACCAGGGGCCGGCAAAGGAAGCCAGGCATCCCTCATCGTCGAGCGATACAACTTGCCGGCGATTTCTACGGGCCAGATGTTCCGAGAAGCCTATGAACATGGCGATCCAATCGGAATTGAGGCTATGAAATATATTAAAGAAGGAAACCTGGTCAGCGATGAGATTACCAACGAGATTGTTCGTTTGCGTTTAAGCAAGGAAGACGCTAAAGCAAGTTTCTTGCTAGATGGCTATCCTCGTACGGTCAACCAAGCCGTTACACTCGATGATATGCTTGCAGCGAAGGGAACTAAACTCGATGCAGTTATCAACATCCTGTCCAGTCACGATGTTCTGTTTGAACGTATGGAACAACGCCGGGTCTGTAAAGTTTGTGGAGCGACTTACCACCTTCGGTTTAAAGCCCCAAAGAAAGATGGAGTTTGTGACCAATGTGGTGGTGAGCTTTATCAAAGACCAGATGATACGCACGAAAGTGTGAAACGTCGTCTGGAAATTTATGAGACCAAAACAAAACCGCTGCTTGATTATTATGAGAAAAAAGGAATCTTGTACCATGTAAATGGCATGCAGCCATTTGAAAATGTGCATAAAGATATCCTGCTTGTATTGGAGACCATCCATGATTAAAATCAAGAGCGCACGCGAGATTGACCTGATGAAAGAGGCAGGGCGAATTGTCGCCCTTGCCCATCAGGAAGTCGCAAGTATGATTCAACCCGGTGTAAGCACATACGACATCGACCAACGTGTTGAACAGGTCATTCGCAGTCAAGGCGCTATTCCATCGTTTAAAGGATATGGTGGATTTCCCGCCAGTGCATGTACATCTATAAATGATCAAGTCGTTCACGGAATACCATCTTCAAGTGTAATTCTCAAAGAAGGAGATATCATCTCTATTGATATTGGGGCAATGTATAAAGGGTATCATGGTGATTCTGCTTGGACATATGCAGTCGGGAAGATATCGGACGAAAATGAAAAACTTATGAAAGTCACTAAGGAAGCTTTATATATTGGCTTATCGAAGGCAGTTGCAGGGAATCGTCTATCAGACATTTCTCACGCTATTCAAACTTATGCTGAGTCATATGGCTTCGGTGTCGTCCGAGAATTTGTAGGACACGGCGTCGGCAAACAACTTCATGAGGACCCGCAAATTCCCAATTTTGGACTCCCGGGACGGGGACCGAAACTTCGGGAAGGCATGACGCTGGCAATCGAACCGATGATTAATGCGGGCACACCAAGAGTGCGTGTGCTGGAGGATAACTGGACCGCTGTAACTTTAGATGGGAAACCGAGTGCTCATTTCGAACATACCATTTTAATTACAGCTCATAAACCAGTCATTCTTACGACCTTGTAAAGGAGGAATTCATCTTGGCGAAAGAAGACAAGCTCGAATTGATGGGCAAAGTCGTCGAAGCATTACCTAATACTGAATTCATTGTGGAACTCGAAAACGGACATCGTGTTCTTGCTCACGTTTCTGGTAAAATCCGTATGTACTACATTCGCATTCTACCAGGTGACAAAGTGACGGTGGAACTTTCCCCGTATGATTTAACACGTGGGCGCATCGTATATCGTCACAAATAAGCATCTCCAAAGGAGGAACTAATTATGAAAGTCAGACCAAGTGTCAAAAAAATGTGTGACAAGTGTAAAGTCATCAAACGCCATGGTAAAGTCATGGTCATTTGTGAAAACCCACGTCACAAACAGAGACAAGGCTAATAGGAGGAAAATAATATGGCACGTATTGCAGGTGTGGATATTCCAAATGACAAGCGAGTTGTCATTTCCCTTACATATGTATACGGAGTTGGAAAATCAACTGCTCAAAAAATACTCGCAGCTGCCGGTGTGTCGGAAGACACCCGTGTAAAAGACTTGACTGAAGCCGAACTAGGTCGGATTCGCGAACAAGTCTCAAAAGTTAAGGTCGAAGGAGACCTACGCCGTGAAGTCGCAATGAACATTAAGCGACTCCAAGAAATTGGAAGCTATCGAGGAATTCGTCATCGTCGTGGCCTACCTGTCCGCGGACAGAATACAAGAAATAATTCACGCACCCGCAAAGGTCCACGTAAGACGGTTGCGAACAAGAAGAAATAAGGAGGAACATCAACATGGCTAAAAAACGTGTAACTAAGAAACGTCGTGTGAAGAAGAATATTCCCTCCGGAGTCGCACACATTCACTCGACCTTTAATAACACTATTATTACAATCACTGATCCAAAAGGAAACGCAATAGCTTGGTCGTCAGCTGGTGCGCTGGGATACAAAGGTTCCCGTAAATCCACTCCGTTCGCTGCGCAACTTGCGAGTGAAGCTGCAGCGAAAGCCGCAATGGAACATGGAGTACAAAAAGTCGAAGTGTCCGTTAAAGGTCCAGGACCTGGACGCGAAGCTGCAATCCGCTCACTGCAGACTGCAGGACTTGAAATCACAGCCATCAAAGACGTTACACCAATCCCACATAATGGTTGTCGTCCGCCGAAACGACCACACAAATAATATCCGATCGGCATAGGAGGTAATTCCATGAAGGATTTGAAATTCGAAAAGCCGAACACATCGATTGAGATACTGAATGAAGAAAATACCTATGGATCTTTTTTGATCACTCCACTTGAACGAGGATATGGCATTACGCTTGGTAACTCTATGCGTCGTGTATTGCTTTCAAGCTTACCTGGCGCAGCCATTGTACTTGTTGAAATTGATGGTGTCGAACACGAGTTTTCCGCCGTTGATGGAGTAGTAGAAGATGTCACAGGAATTGTCCTAAATTTGAAAAATGTCGTCTTAACCATCGACAACGAAGATCCCAACGTTGAAAAACGGCTTGAAATCTATGTCGAAGGACCAAAGGTGGTCACCGCAGGTGACATCCAGCACGATGAGGAAGTGCGCATTATCAATCCGGACCAACACATATGTACAGTAAATGCCGGAACACTGCGCATGGTACTGACTGCGAAAAAGGGAATCGGCTATATTTCAGCTGATGAAAACAAACAGTACATCCATGACCGTTCTAACATCGGAATTATCGCAATTGATTCTGTGTATACACCAGTCAAACGCGTTAACTACGAAGTGTCTCCAGCTTCAAGTGGAAATAGTTCAATGGATAAACTCAAACTTGATGTTTGGACCAATGGTGCAGTAACTCCACAAGAAGCAATCGCAATTGCTTCGAAGATGATGATTGAACATCTTGAAGTCATGGTTGAACTGAGCGAAAAGGTCAAAGAAGAAGACTTCATGACTGAGCGCGAGGATGAACAGAACTCCCAAATCATGGAAATGCAAATTGAAGATTTGGATCTGTCCGTCCGCAGTTATAACTGCCTCAAACGCGCTGGTATTAACACCGTACAAGAACTCACGCTGAAAACCGAGGAAGACATGATGAAAGTTCGTAATCTCGGTAAAAAGTCCCTAAAGGAAGTCAAACAAAAACTTGATGAACTGGGACTTTCTCTGGCAAGACACTAACAGGAGGTAACCGAAATGGCAGGATATCGTAAACTCAACCGTCGCAGCGACCAACGCAAAGCGATGCTTCGTGACTTGGTCACACAACTGATCATCCATGAGCGCATCACAACGACGGAAACAAAGGCCAAAGAACTTCAACGTCTTGTGGAAAAAATGGTAACCCTTGGAAAAAAAGGTACCCTCGCTTCCCGTAGACAGGCCGCTCAAACCATCCGTTTCTTACAGGCTAATGAAAACCAAAATGCTTTACAGAAACTTTTCGACGACATCGCACCACGTTTTCAGGATCGCAATGGTGGATACACTCGCATTCTGAAACTCGGACCTCGCCGTGGTGATTCCACGCCGATGGCCATCATTGAATTCGTTGAATAATATAAACCGCCACCTGGCGGTTTTTTGTTTGGAATACTTGTGGCTACGCTAAATAAAGGATCACTTTTTTTACCAACATAAAATATACAATAATTTATAATCTAATCAAGTGTGGTACAATGATAATGCAGAT
>CAZZJG010000072.1:0-4501 GCA_964654395.1 uncultured Candidatus Izemoplasmatales bacterium | reverse complement strand
GCTGATACTCCAAACCGGTTGTCAAAGACAAAATGACTTCCATGAGATTCATCAACCATAACAATCATGCCTTTTTTATGAGCGTAAGAAACAATTTCTTTTAAACCACCAGTAAATCCGTAGTAAGTAGGATTTAACAGCATAATTGCTTTGGCATCTAAATTACTATCAATCATTTCTTTTGTATGTTGAATGCTTGTGCCAACCGCAAAGCCTAGATCAGGTTCAATTTCTGGATGAAGGAAAATAGGGATTGCACCTGTAAGAACCAATCCGTTAATAGCGCTTTTATGAATGTTGCGCGGGATAAGGACTTTGTCACCAGGCTTTAAAACAGCCATCATCATGTTTTGTACACCACTTGTTGAACCGTTCACTAAAAAGAAGGCGTTATCAGCTTTAAATAACTTTGCAGCTAACTTTTCTGCTTCGAAAATGACGCCTTCTGGATTAGATAAAATATCGAGTGACGGGCTGGAATTAACATCCATTTTCAAAACATTTTCACCAACAAATTCTTTTAACTTAGGATGAATACCTCGCCCCATTTTATGCCCAGGTACGTCAAACGGAACAACGCTTGATTGAACATACGCAACTAATGCGTCAAATAGAGGGTGTTTATTTTGATCATTCGTATATGTTTTTCCCATGATAGATTTCCTTCATTTCTTGTCGAAGTGAATGAAGCAACTCCGCTTGTTTTTCTTTTGGTAAATCTTCAGCGTTTTTACCAAAAAGATAATTGTCCAAATCTAACTCTCTTCGCATCATTTTTGTGTGAAAAATGTTTTGTTGATAAACGTTAACATCAAAACTTTCATATTGATCTAACGTTTTATTATCAATGTAGTCTTGAATAGTATCAAAATCATCATCAATAAACACTTTTTTTCCGTTTTCAAGTCTGGTAAAACCACGAACGCGAAAATCAATATTTATAATGTCAGAATCAAAACTTTCAATAAGGAAATCCAATGCATTCAAAGGTGAAATCTCGCCACATGTAGATACGTCAATGTCTACCCTAAATGTCGAGATACCTTTTTCAGGGTGGCTTTCAGGATATGTATGAACAGTAATGTGAGACTTATCTAAGTGACCAACTACTGTTTGTGGTAATGGTGTTAAAATCCCGCGATTACATGTGTTATCTACTGCGTGTAAAGGTACTTCTTGTTCACTTATCAAAATGGTAACGGAGGCACCTTGGGGCTCATAATCTTGTTTAGAAATATTCAAAACATGTGCTCCAATGATGCTTGTGACCTTTTGTAAAATTTCAGTAAGGCGCTTAGAATTATACATTTCATCAATATATTCAATGTACTCTTGTCGCTCTTTCTCGGTTTCCGTAATACAGATATCATAAATGTTGAAAGCAAGTGATTTAGTTAGATTATTGAAGCCATAAAGAGCCAGTTTTTCTTGAGCCAATGCGAGGGCCCCCTTTCACACTTAGAATTTCATGTTAGTGTATAATAAATTACTTTTTTAACAAGTTTAAATATACCTTTTTTATCTTTCTAATTCAAGAAAATTGTTCTCTTTTTGTTTGAAAAAGAGCTGACGAAGCAGCTCTACTTGGAATATAATTGATACAATATAAAGTTTGATAGTCTGCTTGGAAGAATCCGGCTAAGCAAAACTATTAATTTATATTGCACGCCGACAGTAACTATTGTAGGCATATGTCTTCGCTTTAAGACTTTGCGTACAACACGAACTACGCTTATAGGATCCATACCGTTTTGTTCATCACGTTCCATTCGTTTTATTGATCTTTTAATGCGACCTTTATAAACTTCATCTTCTAAAATAACTGGTTGTTTTCTATGTGCTGTAAATCCTGTTTTAGTATCCCCAGGTAAAACGCAACACGCATCAATACCAAAAGGTTTAAGCTCCATTTTCAAGCCTTCAGTAAAAGCTTGTAAAGCGGTTTTTGTCATTGAATAAAAGGTTTGAAAAGGTATAGTTAATTCTCCAGCTACAGAACCGATATTGATTATTTTACCTTGTTTGCTATTGCGAATAAGGGGAAGAAAATGTTTTACCGCAAGAAAAGGTCCAATAATATTCACATCAATTATTTGACGCGCTTCTTGTAGCGTTGTATATTCAATAGCACCACTAATCCCAATACCAGCACAATTGATAAGGACATCTACTTTACCATATTTTTGCGAAACGATATCAACAGCTTTTTTGACATCATCTTCATTTGACACATCAACAGATAGATAATCATATTCTACGTTATTAGGGATTGTTCTGGACATGCCTATGACTTTATCATATTTACTGAAATATTGTGCTAATTCTTTACCAATACCACTGGAAGCACCAGTAATAACAATTACTCTATTCACGCATATCCTCCACCATTTGCATGATTTTTTCTTCATCATTTGGCAACATTCTTAATACTTCACCAATTATAGCTGCGGCTTCATCCATCAATGCTTCGGTATGGGTTGCCATGTATGATGTTCGTATGATGCATTCACCATCAGGCGCTGCGGGTGGAAGAACAGGATTCACATATACACCCTTTTCAAACAGTATTTTACATGCAAGTAATGTTCGAAGAGGAGTATATGTATAAATAGGAATAATAGGAATTTCTTCAGAACCACCAATATGAAGGCCTTGCTCTTTGAGCTGCTTGCGCATGTACTTGGCAATATCTGTCAATCGTTTAGGGCGTTCTGGTTCTTGTATTAAAATCCGTAGTGCTGTTAAAGCGCTCATCGTATTTGCAGGTGTAATTGCAGCGCTAAAAATAAACGGTCTTGATTTGTGTCGAACATACTCAACAACATCCGAAGAAGCAACCATAAACCCACCTAAACTAGCTAATGATTTGGAAAAAGTGGACATAATAATATCTACTTCATCTTGAAGACCAAAATAAGCAGCAGTCCCGCGTCCTCCTGGACCAATTACACCAAAACCATGAGCATCATCAACCATCACTCTTGCGCCATATTTTTTGGCAAGTCGTACAATTTCTGGTAATTTTGCAATATCACCAGACATGGAAAAAACACCATCGGTCACAATTAATAACCCTTTGTTTTGATCTGCTTCCTGTAATTTCTTTTCTAAATCTTGCATGTCATTGTGGCGATAACGCACCATTTTAGCATAACTAAGTCGGATTGCATCATATATTGAGGCGTGATTTTCACGATCACAGAAAATAATGTCATTGCGTGATGCAATTCCCGCAATAATGCCTAAGTTACTTTGAAATCCTGTAGAAAATGTGAGAGAAGCTTCTTTATTCATAAATGCAGCAAGTTCCTGTTCCAACTGTACATGTAAATCCAATGTACCATTTAGGAATCGGGACCCACTGACGCCGCTTCCATATTGTTTTAAACTTTGTACAGAAGCCTCAATTACCCGATCATCAGATGTAAGACCTAGGTAGTTATTAGAACCGATCATGATTCTACGTTTTCCTTCCATCATGACTTCCGGTGCTTGTTTGGACTCAAGCGAATGAAAATACGGGTAAAGACCACTTTCTTTTGCTTCTTTTACTTCAGTAAATGTTTTGCACTTATCGAAAATATCCATGATAACCTCCAAACTTGATGCACTAAGTAGTTAATATTATACTATAATATTTTAGGTAAAAACATTCATATTTCAAAAAACATCTAGTTTTCGTCATTTTACTCTTCGATATAACGTCAAAATGAGATTTGATTCTTCATATTTAAGTTCATACCTATCTATCAACATCCCAAGTGTCTGCATCAAGTTTTCAGGATTGTCAGTGACGCAGATATCAAGACCATATTCTTCAAGTTCTTGATCGCGACAACAATATAATTCTTCTTCTAACTGCTTTCCAATCGCCACACCAGCACCATGAATAACTAATTGAAAGGATGTTTCATCTTGTTTTTTCCGAATCGAGATATCGATATTCAAAAAACCTTTTTCCATAAAATATCCCACAATTTCTTCTAAAATAATGGTCTGTTTTGTAACCTCGTGTAAAGTCATCGTTGTTCAACCTCCTGTCTAGTAAATGCTGAAAATGTTGTTGTGATTAATATCGCCGTAAATGCCGCTGCAAACCCATTGGCATAAAGCAGAATTCCCCCATGTAAACTACCTACTGCAAGTACCACAGGTAAATGAAGCATTCCGGCTACAATTCCAGCCAAAATACCATATTCTCCCGCAATTGGAGCCAAGGCAGTAGAAAACAGAATAGCCAAAATAACTGGTACAGTCACAGGAAAATCAATTAATAACACCATTATATACACACCAAGCATTAAAGGAATAACATTTTTGATATGTTTCCCAAATGCAGCAAACCCAGCAATCGTAAATAATCCTCCGATAACTGGCCCACTAATATGAACTTTAATAAGTGTGATAAATATAAGTGATCCTAATAAAGTAATACCAACATTTATCATCGCTAATGCTTCGTTATTTTTACGCGTAAAATCAGTAATCGCTCTACCGCTAG
>CAZZJG010000071.1:0-4507 GCA_964654395.1 uncultured Candidatus Izemoplasmatales bacterium | reverse complement strand
CACAATGAAGACAACCAGATACCTTGTAAGCTCCCGATTGTCCGAATTTTCCACCCGCATGTAACCGAGTAAAAATAATTTCGACCGCAGACGCACCACTTTCATGCATTCCCACTGGTATGCCACGCCCATTATCACGAACTACCACACTGTTGTCTTCTTTAATAGTTACCCGAATTTCATTACCGTAACCAGCTAACACTTCATCAATCGAGTTATCAACGATTTCCCAGATTAAGTGATGCAATCCTCTCGCATCTGTGCTGCCAATATACATCCCGGGACGTTTGCGAACAGCTTCAAGTTCCTCGAGAATTTGTATGGAACGTTCATCATACATTTCATGTTGTTTCACGAAGTCCACATCCTTGTTGTTCAATTACGAGACTTATTATAACACAATGCTTTTTCATTTTTGTAGTGAATTTTCGATTTTGCTGTGCTATAATGACTTGAGATTTCAAAGGGAGTGATATATATGCCAATGAAATATCTCTTAATTATCATATCATATTTTCTCGGTTCAATCCCGTTTTCTGTCATTTTAGGAAAAATCACAAAAAATATTGACATCCGGCAACACGGCAGTAAAAACCCCGGTGGAACAAATGCCTTACGACACCTCGGTCTAACAATCGGAATTGTTGTTATTATTCTAGATGCCTTTAAATCAGGCATCATCGTATTACTTATCCAAACCGATGTCCTACCGAAAGAATTATTATTCCATCCGCTTGTTTATGGCTTAGCAGCCGCATTTGGTCATGTGTTTTCAATCTTTTTAAAATTTAAAGGTGGAAAAGCAGTTGCTACAACTGTTGGGATGTTAATTGGTTATTATATTCCATATGCATTGTTAGTACTCGGTGCATTTTTTCTCGTTCTTAAAATTACAAAATACGTTAGCGTTGCCTCTGTTACCAGTGTATTTATGATGATTCCAACTGGCTTAATTGTAGGCTTTACAACTGGTGATTTTCACCTTCTTTGGTTTATGCTTATTCTTTGGTTACTTGTCCTTTGGCGTCACAAAGGTAATTTCCAAAATATCAAACAAAATAAAGAACCAAAAATCACTTGGATGTAACGTAGAAAAAAAGCCTATTATAAGGCTTATTTTGCATTTTTCATTGATTGCATTACTTGACGAACTTGCTTTTCCGAAGGCTTACGCCCCATTTGCATCATCATAGCACGAATCATGTTTTCGTTAATTGGGGGGTTATCACGCAAATATTTTTTAAAATAAAGTTGCGATAAATAAAATCCAAGCGCTCCACCTGCAAGAAGCGTAAGGACTAAATAAAGAATAAATTGCCAAACAGCAATACTCATTATAATCACTCCTATTTTTTCTTCTCATATATTCTACTTGATTGCGGATTAAAAAACAAGAAGAATAAATTCTAGCTTCTTTGATAATTACCACAAAATAGCCAAAATATCAAAATTTTATGTTTACAATTGCATAAAAAAAGTCTACAATAAGCATGTAAATATTGAATTCAAAGGAGGAATCAACATGCCAAGAAGAATTACTGACGATTGTATTGCATGTGGAACCTGCGTTCCTGAATGCCCAGTTGATTGTATCAGCGAAGGTGATCCAATTTACGTCATTGATGAAGATGTTTGTATCGACTGTGGAGCTTGTGAAGTAGTTTGCCCAGTTGAAGCTATTGTCGAAGTATAAGTAAGAAAGAGAGGTTTCAACCTCTCTTTTTATTTGCTTTTAATTGGGAATGTATTAGATTCACT
Source organism: uncultured Candidatus Izemoplasmatales bacterium (assembly GCA_964654395.1). Lineage (GTDB taxonomy): Bacteria > Bacillota_I > Bacilli_A > Izemoplasmatales > Izemoplasmataceae > Xianfuyuplasma. The sequence continues at coordinate 2,749 of CAZZJG010000071.1, read as the reverse complement.
AAGATATATTGGTACACTAATGCCTTCTTTTTGGAGCACATCTTTGATTTGACGAAACCCAACAAACTCAATTCCATGTCCTACATCAATCATTTTTAATCCCAAAGATAATGCATCAAGCGCTTTATGATGTGAAATGTCGCCAGTAATAAGACAATCAGCACTGCTTTCAACTGCTTCAAACATTGTCGAAGTTCCACTTCCACCAACGATGGCTACTTTTTTCACCAAAGAAGTTGCGTCACCAACAAATCTTACATCATCTAGATCAAAGATTTGTTTTAACTGTTGAGCTAATTCTTCAAGGGGCATTTCGGTTGGAAGCGATCCGACAACACCGGCTGTAACCCCCTTAGCGTCCGGTTCCATCGGTAAAACATTAAGTAACGACAAATGTTGCGCAAGTATATAGTTCATTCCTGTTGGCGCTAAATCAAAATTGGTATGGAGTGAATAAAGGTTAATATCGTTTTTAATCAAAGACCTAATAATTTTTGCGTTAGCACTAGTAAAATCCAATTTTTTAAATGGTTGGAACAACAAAGGGTGATGGGATAAAATCCAATTACACTTGAGCTTAGTTGCTTCTTCTATTACTTCTTTAGTGACGTCTAAACATAGTAAAATACCATGCACATTATCAGTAGGCATTCCTACTTGCATTCCCGTATTATCCCATTCATATGATACGTGTTCAGGGTAATGTTTACGTAATACCTCTATAAGTTCATTCCCGTTCATCTAAAATCTCCTTCAACTCATGCAATTTATTCATAATTTCTGCACGCTTATTTTTGTCTTTTACCCTTTGAAGAATCATTTCCATCTGTGCTTTTTGCTCGGCGAGACGCTTGGTGAAATAAAACGGTTTCGTTTTAAGCAACAAGGGTCCATGGCGCAATTCTAAATCACTATAGTTAACTTTCCCGCGTTCAGCTACAATAATATCGTAATAACGAGGATGTTCTTCTAAAACTACTTCATCAATAATTTTCCATCCTAATTCCATAATGGTTTTACGTGATAAAGCAACGTCACGATTAGGCTGTAAAATAAGACGCTTAACGTTTTTTAAATCACCATTTAATAAAATATCTGAAATTGTTTCGCCACCCATTCCCGCAATTACAACTACATCGGTATGATTTACGATTGCTTCTAGCCCTTCTCCCAAAGAAACGTGAATGCGATTTTGTAATTGATGTAGTTTGACGTTACTTACAGCTTGTTCATAAGGACCAATCTTGTTATCAATAGCAATCGCATCAACAACATACCCTCTTAGCACTGCTTCAATTGGTAAAAATGCATGGTCTGTACCAATATCAGCGAGGTGCTGAAAACCAGATGTAAACGCCAAACATGTCTCCAATCTTTGTGATAGCCTCATTATTTATCGTTCATAAAATCCTTAAGTTTCTTACTCCGAGATGGATGACGTAATTTTCGCAGTGCTTTAGCTTCAATTTGCCGGATTCGTTCACGTGTTACGCCAAATTCACGTCCTACTTCTTCCAAAGTTCTACTTCTACCATCAAGTAATCCAAACCGCATGCGGAGTACTTTTTCTTCCCTATCATTCAATGTTTCTAAAACTGAATCAAGCTCTCTTTTAAGCATTTCTTTCGCTGTGTATTCCATCGGTGTTGGCGTATCAGGGTCAGCAATAAAATCACCAAGTGAAGAATCTTCTTCTTCTCCCACAGGCGATTCAAGACTAATTGGCTCTTGTGCAACTTTTTGAATAATCTGAACTTTTTCAACGCTTATGCCCATTCTTTCAGCAACTTCTTCTGGTTGCGGCTCCCTTTTTAGTTCTTGAATCAACTGGCGCTGCGTACGTACTAGTTTATTAATCGTTTCAACCATGTGTACTGGTATTCTAATCGTTCTTGCTTGGTCGGCAATTGCCCGAGTAATCGCTTGTCGAATCCACCAAGTTGCATATGTGGAAAATTTAAATCCTTTAGTATGATCAAACTTACCGACAGCTTTCATAAGCCCCATGTTCCCTTCTTGAATCAAATCAAGAAACTGCATTCCACGGCCAACATAACGTTTCGCAATAGAAACGACAAGTCGCAAGTTTGCTTCAATCAATTTTTGTTTAGCTAGTTCTCCCTTGTAAATTAAATCTTCAACTTCATGTTTATACTCTTGCGAAATCGGTTCACCTTTAGCTACTTTTTCATCAAACTCTATTTGAGCTTTTTTCGCATTAGCTATATCTGTTGCGAGTTGAACCTCTTCTTCACTATTCAACAGATCAACACGCCCAATTTCTTTTAGATACATGCGGACAGGGTCATCTACTTTGATGGAGATTGTGTCATCAAACGATTTTCCACGTAATAACTCATCTTCAATTTCTTGGTTTAACTCAGTATCAAGTACAATATCCTCTGACAAATCTTCTACAAAATCATCTACTAAGTCTAGTACCTCAGTTTCATCAACTTCAACGATTTCATCCTCATTAACTACGTCAACTTGCCTTTTTTCAAGTTCTGCGATAATTTCATCAAAATCAACACTATCATCGCTGACGTATTTTAAAATTTCCTTAACTGGTAGATAACCTTTTGCCTTACTAATATCTACTAGTGCTTGAATAATCATTTCTTTGTCCATCGTTTGACCTCCTTCAATTTTAGATCACGATACTCCGCTAATTTGATTTTTTCTAGCTTGTTAGGAGCATCTTTGATCTCCTCATTCCTCTTTTCTATTTGCTGTGTATTATAATACT
>CAZZJG010000070.1:0-4538 GCA_964654395.1 uncultured Candidatus Izemoplasmatales bacterium | reverse complement strand
CATATCTAGGGACAAACGATGGCGCAGTAATAGAGCGTCGCATCAAAAGAGGTGATGAGTTTGCCAAATTTATCGTTGAAGTGATGTGCTACCAAATAGCTAAAGAGATTGGCGCAAATGCAACTGTTCTAAAAGGAAATGTAGATGCAATTGTCCTTACTGGTGGACTTGCCTATGACTCTTTCATTATCAATGAAATTATAGAACGCGTAAATTTCATCGCTCCCGTTTTAGTATTCCCAGGTGAAGACGAAATGGAAGCACTAGCACTAGGTGGTTTACGCGTACTACGTAATGAAGAAAAAGCAAAAACATATCAAGGAGATGTTAAACATGACGACAATTAAAAGAATGGACGAACTCATTCAAGCCGCAAAACAACAAACAAATACCACTTTAATTGTTGCTTGTGCTGCCGATGCCCATGTCGTAAAAGCTGTTGAAAAAGCCCGAAAAGAGGATATTATAAAACCTATTTTAGTTGGTGATAAGCAAAAAATTACTACAATACTACGTGAAACTGGCGCTGATCCTAATTTATATGAAATCGTTGACGAGCCAGATGATATTACTGCTTGCGAAACTAGCGTTAAACTTGTACATGAAAACCCTCGCTCAATCCTTATGAAAGGTCTTGTTGCTACATCAACTATCTTAAAAGCCGCTTTAAACAAAGAATATGGCCTGCGAACAGGCAATAGAATATCCCATGTAACAGTTATGGAAACACAAAACTACCATAAGCTACTCCTCATGACTGATGGTGCCATGAATATCGCACCAACATTAGACGATAAAAGACAAATAATTGAAAATGCTGTATCAATTGCAAACAGCATTGGCATTGACACACCATATGTTGGTGTCGTTGCAGCGGTAGAAAAGGTAAATCCAAATATGCCTGCGACTTTAGATGCTAAAGAACTCATTGAACTAAATGAAAAGAATGTTATTAATGGTTGCGTAGTAGCAGGTCCTTTTGCAATTGACAACGCTATTAATTTAGAAGCCGCAAAGCATAAAGGAATTACGCATCCAGCAGCGGGTAATGTAGATATTTTACTAATGCCTGATATCGAAGCAGGTAATGTATTTTATAAAACAATGATGTTTTTAGCAAACGCCAAAAGCGCAAGCGTCATCGCTGGCGCAACTCATCCAATCGTTCTCACTAGCCGGGCAGATGACAAACAAACAAAATTTCAATCCATTGCCTTAGCAAGTTTGGTGGTGAACAAATAATGGCCACAATCGGCGCAATTCCACGCAGTCAAATCGGTTCAATTCATCCTGAACTATACAGTCGTATCCGCACAACAATTGAGACGGCGTTTTACCGCAACAATGTCATCAAAGTAACTGATATTAAACATGCCTATGAACTTGCCAAACAATCACCTGGAACCATCGTCACTGATTTACCAGTTAAACACGCTGATAAATTAGGTCTACCTAATGATGCAAAGGTTCTAGTTTTTAATGACGGCATCATTACTGGTAGACAAGCTAAGGCAAGAAAACTCGTTCATTTTAATAACGAACAAGAATATGCTGCTTTATTGCGAAACGCTTTATTCAAAAGCCGAACAAAAACTATGTACCATGGCATTGCATATGTTGGTTTACATGAAGATTTCATGTTAAAAGCCCATATATTAGTACCAGAAGGTTACGAAAATACCTTATATTCGTGGATGCTAAACTTTCAACACCCAACCAAAAAAATCGAAGAAATGTATAAAGCTTCCCGCAAAATTGAAGAGGGAGACTTGCTGCTTTATAGTGACCCTGATTTATTGCTAGAACCCTACGACAATGGACTAGCATTATTCGATCACAAACACAATGTGGCTGCGTTATTAGGCCTAAGATATTTTGGAGAACATAAAAAGGCGACCCTTACTATGGGATGGACAGTTGCTTCCCGTATGGAATATACCGCATGTCATGGTGGACAAAAACGTTTCACATTACAAGATGGGTCCCACTTTATCTCTGGCTTTTTCGGACTAAGTGGAAGTGGAAAAAGCACATTAACGCATGCTAAACACAAGGGCAAGTATGACATTACAGTACTTCATGATGATGCTTTTATCATTTCTAACAAAGATGGTAGTAGCATTTCACTTGAACCTAGTTATTTTGACAAAGTACAAGATTATCCTACCGATTCTCCTGATAACGCCTATCTTCTTACTTTACAAAACGTAGGCGTTACACTTGATGAAAATGGATTAAAAGTACCGGTCACAGAAGATATCCGAAACGGTAATGGGCGTGCTCTAAAATCACAATTTTGGACGCAAAACAGAGCTTATCATTTTGATTCGAAAGTCAATGCCATCTTCTGGATAATGAAAGATGAAACACTTCCTCCCATCCTTCGCGTAGATGACCCTGTACTCGGAAGTACACTCGGAGCAACTCTTGCGACTAAAAGATCTAGCGCTGAACATGGCGCAGTCGCTTCAAAGCTAGTAATTGAACCATACGCAAACCCTTTCCGTTTATATCCACTTGTCAACGACTACAACAAATTCAAAGACCTCTTCCAAAACCATAAAGTTGCTTGTTATGTAATAAATACAGGGCACTTTCTTGATTCAAACATTACTCCTTCAACAACTTTATCACTAATTGAAAAAGTTGTTGAAGGTACTATCAAGTGGCAGCCTTTTGGAAATATCAATCAGTTAAAATATGCAGATGTAGAAGGTTTTTGCCCTAATTTCAGTGATCCACGTTACCTTGCACTGTTTCAAGAACGAATCGAAACACGCATTCGTTTTCTCGAACGGCTAGAAGCAGTAAATGTCTTGCCTGCTGAAAGCATTGAATCACTGACGAACCTACTAGACAAAATAAAAAGGATGCAATAGCATCCTCACTCTACAGTTTTATCCCAACCAACTAGTACATCTTCAAACTTATGCTCGATTGTAAGAAGATGCACGCCAGAAGAAATCATCCACTTAAGATTATTGTTTTTCATTTGGACATCTAATACAACAGCCTTTTGTAATAACTCATCTAATTTAGTAAGCGAGGACATTAAGTCTTCTTTGCTTTCTTCTAGATTATGTGGATTTTTGAGGTATATACTTTGGAATTCATTTAGGTGGAATACAACAACGGCATCGCCAACTATTATTGGTTCAAATTGCGTGTTTTCAGGATGGTCTTCTTTAACCTTAAGCATCTCGAAATGCATCGCCCAATTTTTTCCATCATTTACTGAATTTGTGACAACCGAATTCGTGAAATCAATCGCATCTAAAAAGCGTGGTGTAAGTGTTTCATACTTCGTTTGGTAATCTTGATACAATCTATCAAACATACTTTCTGTTTCTAAATCAATTAAGATGACTTTGTTGTTATCAAACGAAATTTCAACTGGTCGAATCATAAACTCCCGTTTAGAATCAAATGTCTTACCTTTCGCTTCTAAAATCTGCATAATTTGATCGATTTCATCACGGTACATCTCTAAACTCAAAATGATAGTTTGCTTTGCATCAGAAATAAAAATACCTCTACTTGTCATGCGAAAGCTAACAATGTCATCGTAAAAAATAGCGACATATTCTTTTTTCGAAATAGGTTGTATTAAACAATCCTTTGTAACAAAAATGCCTTGTTCATTGACTGTACTTCGCGTGAGCATCGGTAATAAAACAAACAAGACAAAAGCAAAAAAAACAATGAAAAGCGTAACTGCATTCCATCCTGTAAACAAATCAATCACATATAAAATCACTGTAATGCCAAATAAAATCCAACCGGTTTTTATGAAATAACCTTGCTTTTCAGGAACCTCGAAGTAGGCAAAGTCACTTATTTCATAATTGTACTTTTTCTTCATGTATTGTTTCATTAGCCCAAGCATACAATCACCTCAATTTTATTGTAACACATATTATTTTACATGTCATGTATTTGTAAAATTTCCATACTATTGCTATAAGGAGCGAACTCATGAACTGTTTAAGTGAAAAAAACACAGGCAAAAAAATGGTAGATAAAGTGTTTCTCGCTGCGGTAAAAGCGCAAGAAACTGCGCGTAATATCGGAGAAAACAATGTCATAAACGCTACGCTTGGTACGCTATATGATGAAAGTGGATCACTTGTTACTTTACAAAGTATTTGGAGCCATTTTGATACACTAAGTATTAAACAAAAAGCAAAATACGCATCTGGAATTCAAGGAAATCCACATTTTCGTAAAGCTGTCGGAGAGTGGTTATTCAGCGATTACAACATTCCTCACGAAGTAATCGCTACACCTGGAGGCGCAGGAGCGGTTTATGCCACTATTAAAAACACCCTAGACAGTGGGCAAGTACTCATTAAACCTTCTTTAGCTTGGGGACCATACACTACTATGGCCCGCGAAAACGGCTTAGATTTAGTAGAATATAATTTATTCATAGATGATCATTTTGACATCCAATCGTTTAAAACCGTAACGCAAAATGTTATGAAATTACTAAAACGCGTTGTTGTCATTATCAATGATCCTTGTCACAACCCTAGCGG
>CAZZJG010000069.1:0-4600 GCA_964654395.1 uncultured Candidatus Izemoplasmatales bacterium | reverse complement strand
AATAATATGATTAAAATCGCAATTGATGCAATGGGAGGAGATTACGCTCCTAAAGAACAAGTTCTTGGTGCTATGAAGGCAGTTGAGATGATTGATGACGTTGAATTGACACTTTACGGAGATGAAAAACAAATTCGTAAGTATTTAAAAGATCATCCAAGAATCAAAATTGTCAAAAGCGAAGGCGTTATTGACATGGGTGAGAAAGACCCGATTCGGGCCATCCGTTCTAACCGTAAATCATCTATGGCGATGGCTTTAGAAAGTGTTCGTAGGAAAGAAAACGACGCGATTGTATCAAGCGGTGCTACACAAGCATTAATTGCTGGTGCGCATATTTTAGTTGGACGTTTAAAACATATAAAACGCACTGCGATTGCGCCACTAATTCCGAGTGTTTCTGGGAAGAGTACTATTTTGCTAGATGCAGGGGGGAATATTGAAATTAAACCAGAGTATATGCTTCATCAAGCGTACTTTGCGCATATTTATGCTAAAGAGATTTTAGGAATTAAAGACCCCAAAATTGGATTGATTAATATTGGCACTGAAGAAGGTAAAGGTCGCCAATTAGATAAAGAAGTATTTGATTTGTTTGCACAAGATTCTCTATTAAACTTTGTGGGGAATGTTGAACCAAAAGTTGTTCTCGATCCTCCGTGTGACATTTTGATTTCAGATGGATTTACAGCAAATATTGTCATGAAAACAATTGAAGGCGCAGCTAAAGGTATGGGCACTATTTTAAAACAAGAATTGTCTCGTGGTATATTAGGCAAACTTGGATTGCTTCTTTCATATCGTAATCTTTTGCATTTTAAACAACGCCTTAGCGCTGAAGAGATTGGTGGAGCTATGATATATGGTCTGCGCGGCGTAGTTGTAAAAGCACAAGGTGCGTCCAAAGTGAATGGCTTTTATAATGGTATCCGTCAAGCTGCTTTAATTGTTAGAAATGACGTATTAGGAAAAGTGACTGCTGAGATTGAAAGGGAGATGGGGCAATGAAAGAACTTGAATCGATATTGAATGTTTCATTCCAAAACAAAAAATGGTTACAGCGAGCGTTAACTCATTCTTCATACGCAAATGAACACAACTGTGAAAGTAATGAACGTTTGGAATTTATGGGGGATGCTGTATTAGATGTTATGATGAGTGATTACTTGTTTCAAACATACCCTGAAAAAGATGAAGGGTTTTTAACTAAAACACGCGCAAAATTTGTCTGTGAGAGTGCGCTTCATCACTATGCTTTGTCATGTCATTTAGATCGTTTTATTTTGCTAGGTAAGGGCGAAGAAAAGAGCGGAGGAAGAAAGCGACCGAGTTTATTAGCGGATGCTTTTGAAGCATTACTTGGTGCAATTTATATGGACCAAGGGATTGAGGAATGTTGGAAAGTATTTCACAGCGTAATTAAGCCAGCTCTTTATGATAGCGAAGAAGAGGAATTTGTGGATTATAAATCGATTTTACAGGAGTTAGTACAATCAGATAAACGCACTTTGAATTACCGCATAGATAAAGAGTTTGGCCCTTCCCATTATAAAACAATTGAGGCTTCAGTATATATGGATGATATCCTAATGGGGAAAGGAATTGGCAAATCAAAAAAAGAAGCAGAACAGAAAGCTGCGGCAAAAGCATTAGAAAAACTAGCTTAAGAAGGATTGTATTTAAACATCCTTTTTTTTCGAAAATTATGGTATAATATATGTCCCCGGGGGTGACAGAATTTGGATACGATGAATATTAAATCAATGATTAAAAAAAACATCATTGATTTCACAGAACTTGTGTTAAATCATTATCATAAAATTGGGTTAGATGAAACAGATGCGATTATGATTATTAAGTTGCATAACCTTTTACAAAAAAACATTACTTTTATTAATCCAACAAAGTTTTCACAATTGCTTAGTATTTCATCAAGCACTACTATGCGAAGATTGAATAATTTGATTGAAAAAGGCTATATTCAGTTTGAACTTGTAAAAAACAAACAAGGCAAGGAAACAGAAGTATTCAATCTTGATAATGTAATTGAAAAAATACTCCTTGCCCAGTATGAAGAAAGTAAAATGAGTGAAATGAACCTTCAATCACCCGAGCAAGAGCTAGTTCGTTTATTTGAAAGTGAATTTCGTAAACCCCTTTCAGTATTAGATATTCAAACTATTACTAAATGGCTTGAAGAAGACGAATATCGTTTTGATGAAATTAAACATGCCCTATATGAGGCGGTAAAAGCAGGGAAGCCTTCTATTCGTTATGTTGATGGAATACTCCTACATCTTACTACAGAAGATGAGAAACCAAAATATAATCAATCCGCCATTATCAAGGATTTGAAAAAACTATGGACCGAGTAACGCAAATTTTGGAAGTGTTTGATGAAATGTATCCTTATGCTCATTGTGAGCTAAATCATACAAATGCTTTTGAATTGTTAGTTGCGGTCATGCTTAGTGCGCAAACGACAGATGCGTCTGTGAATCGTTTGACAAAAACGCTGTTTAAGAAATACAAAACCCCCAAAGATTTTTTATTAGTTTCCAGTGAAGTGTTACAAAATGATATAAAGACAATTGGTTTATATAAAAATAAAGCTAAGCATTTGAAGATGATGTCTAGGATGCTTATTGAAAGATTTAACGGAAAAGTCCCAAGTAGTCAAAGGGAGTTGGAGTTGTTACCTGGTGTTGGGAGAAAAACAGCCAACGTTGTGCTTTCTGTTTGGTTTGGAGAAAGCCGCATTGCGGTTGATACACATGTAGAACGCGTTAGCAAACGTTTAAAACTTGCATATTTGAAAGATACAACATACCAAGTCGAACAGAAGTTGATGCGAAAAATACCGCGTGATAAATGGTCGAAGACGCACCATCAAATGATTTTCTTTGGTCGATATCACTGTACGGCGCGCAATCCTAAATGTAATGTGTGTAAACTAAAGAATCTATGTCGTTATCCGAAAATATAAAAACACCTCAAAACTATTTTGATAGATTGAGGTGTTTTTGTTTGTTTTCTATTAATACATTGGAGGCATTGCTGGTTGTGATTCTTTTTCTTCTTTAATTGATACAACCGCAGCTTCTGTAGTGAGGAACATTGATGTAATACTAGCGGCATTTAGTACAGCATTACGTGTTACTTTGGTAGGGTCAATAATGCCTTCTTTTAACATGTCAACCCATTCACCATTTTTCGCATTAAATCCGATGTTTTCTTTAGCTTGTTTTTGTTTTTCAGTAATTTCAACACCATCGAATCCGGCATTTTCTGCGATTTGCCAAATAGGACGAAGTAATGCTTCTAAAACGATTTGAATTCCTTTTTGTACATCTAAGTTATCATCTTTTAATTTACCTTTTAATTCTTTATAGATGTCTACCAAAATTGCGCCTCCGCCTTTGACAATTCCTTCATCAACCGCTGCTTTTGTGGCATTGAGCGCATCTTCAATACGGAGTTTCTTTTCTTTTAATTCGGTTTCTGTGGTTGCGCCAACTTTTAATATAGCGATACCATCAGTTAGTTTTCCTAGGCGTTCACGTAAACGTTTTATGTCAAATTCGCTTGTGCTTCGTTCAATTTGTTCTTTGATAACTTTTACTCGTTCATCAATGTCTGTTTGTTTTCCAGCGCCTTCTAAAATCGTCGTTGTGTCTTTAGTTACAATGATTTGTTTAGCGCTACCAAGATCATCAATTGTAAGATCTTTAAGTTCCATACCAAGATCTTTTGCATAGAAGGTTGCGCCCGTTAAAGTTGCAATATCAATGAGCATTTCTTTTTGATTATCACCAAATCCAGGTGCTTTAGTTGCGACAACGTTGAATGTACCACGTAGTTTGTTTACGATTAGTGTTGATGTTACATCATTATCTAAATCATCAGCGATGATAAGAAGTGATTTGTTACGTTCTACAACTTGTTCTAAGACAGGAAGAATATCTTTGATGGTGTTTACTTTTTGGTCAGTTACAAGGACAAAAGCATTTTCAAGATTTACTTCCATCGTTTCGCGGTTTGTAACCATATATGGGCTGATATACCCTTTGTCATATTGCATTCCTTCTACAAGTTCAAGTTCTGTATCAAAACCTTTGCTTTCGTCAACGCGGATGACACCTGATTTTCCTACTTTTTCCATTGCATCTGCAATAATTTTTCCTATTTCATCACTTCCAGAAGATACACTCGCAACGTTTGCGATATCTTGGCTTGTTTCTACAACACGTGTTTTTTCTAGTAAGTGTTTGGATACTTCGTTGGCCGCGCTTTGAATTCCTTCTTTTAGTAATATTGGATTAGCCCCTTTATCAATTGCTCTAATTCCTTCATGAATCATAGCTTGCGCAAGTACAGTCGCTGTAGTAGTACCGTCACCAGCTTGGTCGTTTGTTTTAGATGCGACTTCTTGTACAAGTTTTGCGCCCCAGAATTTTCATGGCGTCATTCAGTTACGCCTACTGCACTCGAATTTCCAAAGTTTAGTTTTGGAAAATACACAGATTGGATGTTCGCTGGTGATTTTAATAATGGAAGAATCTACAAATTCCAATTAAATACAGATAGAACTGAATTTGTC
>CAZZJG010000068.1:0-4657 GCA_964654395.1 uncultured Candidatus Izemoplasmatales bacterium | reverse complement strand
ACTGGGACTTCGCATGATTGACGGGATAAGTATTGACTATTTAAATGAGCGGTGTAATATGGATGTGTTTGACCGTTTTCCCGCTCTTAAAGACCATATAGACAAAGGTTTACTCGAAGTAGAAGATGGATACTTAAAACTAACTAAGAAAGGTTTATTTTTAGGAAATATTGTCTTTATGACGTTTGTGAGGTAAGTGTATGTTAAAGAGGCTGTTGAAAGAGTATGAATATTACTTAAAAATTACGAAAAACTTGAGTGCTAACTCAATTTCTTCGTATGCTACAGATCTCAAAGAATACATTGCATTCCTAGAAAAAAATTACGCTATCACTAATCCTGACACTATTACGCTGCAACATATTAGAAACTTTATGGCTCGCTTGAAACGAAAAGGTGTTTCAAAAAACAGTATTTCGAGAAAAATAAGTTCCATTAGAAGTTTCCATAAATTTCTCATGCAGGAGCGACTTGTTCAAAGTAATGTTGCCCTATTAATTCACCCACCTAAAAAAAACAACGAACTTCCAACAGTCTTATCAACTTCTGAAATTGATGCGCTTATGGTTGCATCTGAAGGAGATACACCGCTTGAAATGAGAAACAGAGCGATGCTTGAGTTGCTTTATGGATGTGGTCTACGCATAAGTGAATTGCTTGCATTAAAAATTACGGATTTACATTTAAATATGGGTTTTTTAAATGTAAGTGGTAAAGGAAATAAAGAACGCATTGTACCTATTGGCGCTGAAGCGATTGTTGCGACATCTAGATACATCGAGCACGGACGTCCCGTTTTAAAAAAAGAACCAGGTGATATATTATTTGTAAATAATAGAGGTCGCGCGATGAGTCGTGTTGGATTTTATAAAACACTACAAAAATTAACGCTTAAGGCGGGCATCACTAAGGAAGTTTCGCCTCATACATTGCGCCATAGCTTTGCGACACATCTTCTTGAAAATGGGGTGGACTTACGAATTATTCAAGAATTATTAGGGCATGAAGATATTTCAACAACCCAAGTTTATACACAAGTAAATAAAGAAAAATTAAAAGAAATATATAATGCATTTCATCCAAGAAATAAACCAAAGGAGTGATTTTAATGTATAAAAGAATCTTTTTAATTGTTATTGACAGTGTCGGTGCAGGTGCTTTGCCTGATGCCCATTTATATGGTGATGATGGTGCAAATACCATTGGTCATATCGCAAAGGCAACAGGAGGCATTAATCTTCCCAACATGCAAAAACTAGGTTATGGAAACATTACAGAAATTATCGGTGTTCCCCCAACAGATAAACCGATTGGTTATTACACAAAGATGAATGAAATCAGCGTTGGAAAAGACACCATGACAGGCCATTGGGAACTTATGGGTCTAAAAATAGAAAAACCATTTCAAACTTTCACAGATACTGGCTTTCCGCAAGAACTAATTAGCGAGCTAGAACGCCGAACAGGTAGAAAAATTGTTGGAAACAAAGCAGCTAGTGGGACAGAGATTATTGAAGAATATGGTGAACATCAACTAAAAACAGGGGATTTAATTGTCTATACTAGTGCTGATAGTGTTTTACAAATCGCTGCACATGAAGAAGTTGTTGGTTTAGGTGAACTTTACCGTGCGTGTGAAATAGCGAGAGAGCTCACCCTCAAAGAGGAGTGGAAAGTAGGTCGCGTCATCGCAAGACCGTTTGTTGGGTCAAAGAAAGGTGAATTTAAAAGGACAGCTAATCGCCACGATTATGCTCTTAAACCATTCGCAGATACAACACTTGTGTTCTTAAAAGAAGTAGGATATAGTGTTGTATCATTCGGGAAAATTAGAGATATCTATGACGGTGAAGGAATAACTAAATCATTTAAACAATCTTCGAATAAAGAAGGTATGGAAAATTTCATTCAATTTGCTAAAGAGGATTTTTCAGGACTTGCATATCTAAATTTAGTAGATTTTGATGCGTTATATGGACATCGCCGAAATCCAGAAGGATATAAAAAAGCTTTAGAAGAATTTGACGAGCAGCTTGGACAATTGATACAAATTCTAACTGAAGAAGACCTTCTAATGATAACTGCTGATCACGGAAACGATCCAACGCATGTCGGTACGGATCACACTAGAGAATATGTTCCTTTGCTTGTGTATTCTAAAAATTTACATGGGGGACATTTACCAACGCGTAAAACATTCGCGGATGTGGGAGAAACAATAAGTGAGAACTTTAAAGTACGCTCTACTAAACTTGGTCATAGTTTCTTATCATCTTTAAAACAATAAAAAAGGGCTCATTTGAGCCCTTTTTAAAGTTCACTTTCAAATGAATTTTTTAGTTCAGCCAGTCTCTTTTTCATTTCACGTTGATGCGCTTTTATTATATCTTTCTTTTCTAGATTTAAATCTTTTGAAGAATGTCGAATGAATTTTCGATATGCCTTAATGGCCGATTTAATCCATTTATTAGTATCACGAAGCACTTTAGAATGTTCCTCAAGCTGCAGATCAATCATGCGTTCAACTTCGTTTAAAGCGTTCTTATTTCGAGTTGTTTCATGTAAAATAATATCTTCATACACTTATTCAATATTGCTTTGCGTGCGCATGGTAGAAGAAATACTAATCTCGTCATAACTGTACTGAAGTAGTTTTTGTTGGATTAGTTTTGCGCGATCTACTTCATCTTTGGTATCTTCTAAAGCTTGTATATACGATTCTTCTAAAAGTGCTAACTGTTCAGCATGTTCTTTTTTAAACTGATCTTTACGTTGGATTAACGTTTGAATTTGTTCTTCGGTATTTTCATCTTGCGTAATTTGTAACAATTGAGCCTTGAGTTTTTGAATTTGTTCCATTGGTTTTTTTACTCGTTCTTCAAATAACTCCTGTGCTTCCTCAATAGCTTGATTTAAGCGTGCCTGTGCGGAAACAATTGCTTGGTCGCTGATTAATGGCAAGATGTTAGCGGCATCTTCACTATGCGAGGTTTCTTGAATTTGTTCTACTTTTTGCTTTGTTTGTTGCAGCAAGGATTGAAAAGCTTGGATATTGTTATCTCTTAAAGCTTTTGCCTCTGCAATGGCTTGTTTTGCTCTTTGGTTCGTAGCTTCAATTACTTGTTGGTAGCGCGCAATTTGCTCATCTTGTTTCTCTTCTTGATCTATTTGTGCAATCAAAGTTTCATAATGATCAGTGATTTGTTTTATTTTTTGTTGTATCCGTTCATTTTCACGGTGTTCTGTAAAAAGAAGAAGTTTAAAATTTAAATCTTCTATTTTTTCATTTAGTTCATTTTGTAGTTTAGACTTTTTATACTCGTAATGTTGTTTGAATTGATTGATTTTTTGATAAACATAAGCCAGTTCTTGGTCTTTAGTTAGATTGATGTTTTCAACGCGAATTTGATACTCATTTTCGGCAAAACGGATCTGTTGTTCAGCAAAAAGTAATTGATTTTCTAGGGTTGTTTTGACAAAAGCATCGTTTACTTTGATGCCTAGGCCAATACGATCTACTTGTTCCCTTGCGAGTATACGTTCATTTTCATATAACGCGCGAACTTTTTCAATTTGTAATTCCCGTTCTTTTTGGGCTATTTTAACGAGAGATTCTTGATGAATTATTTCACTTTGAAGTGATTCTTTTTGTTTTTCAATCTCAATCATAGACTCATTGCGTTTAGCGAGAATCTTTTTATCTAGGTCATATAATTCCCGTGATAATTTTAAATCAACTGAGGCTTTGTTTATCTGGTATTGTTGTTTAATTAATATGATATCGTGATTTGATACGTTTTCTTGGAGCGTAAGCAATCGTTTTCGTTCCATTTCTACTAGCTTGGTCAAAAGTTCATTTACTTGTTCGTACAACTTATTATCGCGCAGTTCGTTCTGCTTGGAGACTTCTAGTTCAAAAATGCGTAAATTGAGTTTCAACTGGTAAAGTTGTGATATCAGTTTGCGTTTTTGTTGGAAAAAGCGTTCGATACGACGTAGTTTATCTTGGTTAATTGATAAATCACCACTTAATGCTTCATAGTGATTTTTAATTAGATACAACTGTTTTGATTCTTCAAATTCAATTTGCGCTAGTTTCTGTTTTAATTCTTGTTTTCCTGTTTCTGTCAAATGCCTAATTGCAAGTTGCAATAATTGTTGTTGTGCTTTTTGACGGGTTTTCCTTGTTTTTTGCGCTAATAATCGTTCAGTTTGATCTGTTACTTTCTGAATGTTTTCTTTTTCAATGCGTTCAAACTCTTTCATTAACTTTTGAACGCGATTCAAATCTTGTTTACGCTGTGCATCGATTATGAGTAATCTAATCTTCTTTAACTGTTCCTCTTTTTGTTGTTTCGCAATTTGTTCTTGTTCTAACGCTTGTTTGTTTTCTTCTTGTAGTTGTTGTCGAATTTTGTTTTTTACAAATATTTATAAATTCCTTTGCATTTTGTAAAGTGTATGGAAATGGAAAAGCATCACGCAGATTAATACTGACATTCCTGTTGTTAGCAAGTTTTGCAAGTTCAGAAATATCGTTTTCTGATAATGGTCTTAATTTGATATTTTCTAATTCTAATTTCATTATTTATGCTGATATTTTTTAGTAAAAAAATATGAGATATTAGATTTGAGACATGAGACTTATTTTACGACT
>CAZZJG010000067.1:0-4736 GCA_964654395.1 uncultured Candidatus Izemoplasmatales bacterium | reverse complement strand
AAATAACCTCTTCTGTACAACCGGGCATTGCTTGTAGGATGAATCCGCCACTTGCGCTGATTAAGTTATTTGGATTTACTAACACTCCGACACCGACAGCGCTTGGAATTTGTTCGCTGACAGTGAAATAATATGCGAAATCATCGCCTATTTCACCTGTTTGGATTTTAGAACTAGAAGTAAACATGTCACGGACTTTTAAATCTTTTGTTACATGAATAAAGCCATTTCCCACAGCTTGTCCTACATTTAATTTGCCGCTATTGTATTGGAGAAATACATGGGGGTTCCCAACATATCCTTTAACTTGTCCATTAGCGTTTGTCACTGCGACCATTCCATCTAGGGGGCCATCTCCTTCGACACGAATAGTTAATTCTTGATTACCTTTGTACATCGCACCCATAATGACTGATACTGTTAGTAAACGCCCGAATGCCGCGGCACTTGTTGGCCATAAATCATGTATTTTTCTAGCTTCATTTACAAGCTGTGTTGTATTTGCGGCGTATATACGCACAGTTCCATTATATGCATAAGCTTTCACTAAATAGTCTTTCATTTACATCACCACGCGTATTATACTTGTTTTTTTAAAAAAATAAAAGAATAATGAGTTTGCATTTTAGCTTTATGTTAGGTACAATGTGTTAGATTCTGTAAGGAGGTGTGATGATGTTTCAAATAGGACCTATTGTGATAAAAAACAGCGTAGTAGTTGCACCTATGGCTGGCGTTACGAATAGCGCTTTTAGAACTATTATGAAAGAGTTTGGCGCAGGATTGATTTATACCGAAATGGTTAGTGATAAAGCGTTGCTTCATGGTAATCAAAAAACAATTAAAATGACTAATGTTTTAGAAAGTGAGCGACCTATTAGTATGCAAATATTTGGTGGAGACGTTGAATCAATGGTAGAAGCTGCGCGTTTCATCGATCAAAATTCTGCGTGTGACATCATTGACATCAATATGGGCTGTCCTGTTACGAAAGTTGTAAAGGCCAATGCAGGGTCGAAATTATTATTGTATCCTAACATAGTTTATAATATGGTGAGGTCGATTGTGGAAGTGGTTAGCAAGCCAGTTACAGTAAAAATTAGAATCGGCTGGGATAAGCGATCAATCATCGGCGTAGAAATCGCTCAAATATGTGAAAAAGCGGGCGCTTCCGCAATTGCTGTTCATGCTCGTACAAAAGCCCAAATGTATTCTGGTAAAGCTGATTGGAGTTATATTAAGAAAATAAAGGAAAGCGTAAAAATTCCTGTCATTGGGAACGGAGATATTAAAACACCTGAAGATGCGAAGAGAATGTTAGATGAAACAGGTTGTGATGCGGTCATGATTGGAAGGGGGGCGCTAGGAAATCCGTGGTTGATAAAACAGACGGTTGATTATTTAACTACAGGTTTTTATCAACAAGAGGTGACTCTAGACGGTAGATTTAAGCAATTAGTAGATCACATGGATAGGTTAATTGAACTTAAAGGTGAGCATGTTGCTTTGCGTGAAATGAGAAATCATGCACCTTGGTACATTAAAGGTATACCAGGCGCATCTAAACTTAGAGAACGTTTGTCAAAGATTGAAACAAGAGAAGATGTTGTGTTTTTATTAAATGAATATCAGAGAGAATTTAATGAAAGAGTGGAGCCCATTACATAGCACCACTCTTTTCTTTTGTAATGATAAATGACTGATATTGAAATTTTTGTTTTTGTGTTAATAAAGCGTCTATATATATTCCGTTTTCCTCATATTTTGTTTGAATCACTTCATAATTGCGGTTTATTTCGCTTTATATATTACTTTTATTGTGTGGAATCAATAAACGCACAAGTTCTCTTTCAGGATAAATTAACGACGTGATGAATGTGATTAATTTTGGGATGTCATGTTGGTTTTTTAAACTGATGTTAACACTGGGAAAATGCTTATTTATTGGCTTTTCTTCTACCAAGTCTATTTTGTTGTATATGTAAAGCATAGGTATGTTTTTAGCGCCAATATCCTTTAGAGTTTCATTGGTTGTTTCAATTTGTTGTTCACAAAAAGGATTACTTGAATCGACTACATGCAGAAGGTAATCAGCATCTATTACTTCCTCTAGGGTTGATTTAAATGATTCTACTAAGTGGTGTGGTAGATTAGAAACAAAACCAACTGTGTCTGTTACTAGACACGTGTGGTAAGGCGTTAGTTGTATTTTTCTAGTGGCGGTATCTAAAGTTGCGAAAAGTTTGTTTTCTTCTAAAACAGCTTTTGATTTGTTTGTTTTGTGTTGTTGTAATAACACGTTCATGAGCGTTGATTTTCCGGCGTTTGTATAACCTACAATAGCGATATTTGGAATGTTTGCATTGCGTCGTTTTTTCTTTTGTTGTTGCCTTATTTTAGCGATTTCCCGTAACTGTTTACGTAATTTTGAGCGTTCTTTTATTATTTTGCGTCGATCTAGTTCTAGTTTAGTTTCACCTGGTCCTCTAAATCCAGAACCACCTTGCTGATTCCATAAACTCTCTCGTAATCCAACAAGACGCGGCAAGAAATACTCCATTTGTGCCATTTTAACTTGTATCATGGCCGTTTTGGTTCGTGCTTTTTCTGCGAACATATGCAAGATAAGTGATGTTCTATCTAAGACTGAACATTTTGTTACATCTTCGATGTTTTTCCACTGCGATCCAGTGAGTTCGTTGTTGAAAATGAGGTGCTGCGCTGAGAGATTTTTCGCAATGCTGGCTAATTCTTGTGTTTTTCCTTTACCAATGTATGTTGAAGGAACGATGCGTTTTAGTCTTACAATAGTTTCATATACTACATTAAAATCACTGGAAACCGCTAAATTGTGCAGTTCATTCAATTGGTATTGTGCCCAGTCCTTGTCGCCTCTGTCGATTACAACTAATATAGCATTGTTCATAGAATCACCGCTTTCAATATATGTTTATTATACAGTAAAAAGGACTAAAATTCATGAATTGTATTTTAGTCCTTTTGGTGATTATGTTTTATAGGCCACATTTTAACTGTGCATTACAATTTGTACATGTGTGACAGCCTCCGAATTCTTCGACAATGCCTTCTAAGCAGATGGGGCAAATGTCGCCGACATCGGTTCCGATGTTTCGATCTTGTCGGTCACTACGAAGCCCAGGTGTTTTCGTTTTTTTCTTTTGTGATTTCTTTTCCTCACCTATTTCTACGCCTAGTTCTGCGATATCTACTTGTTTTGGTTTAGTAGGTTTTTCCTCTTCATCTTTAGATAAAGTAAGTACTTGTGAATCTCTTGAACCATCTACGTATACAGTACCGCCTTTTGCGCCACCTTTATAAAGGCGCATATAAATTTCTTCTACTTCCTCTACGCTGTATCCACGAGGAGCGTTTACGGTTTTACTAATTGATGAATCAACCCAATTTTGAATGATACACTGAACATCTACATGTTCTTCAGGTGATAGTTCCATAGCTGAAACGAAAATGTCTGGTAGTGTTTCTTTTGTATATTTGGGATGAAATTTGAGATATTCATCGACAATCGGAGCATTTACTTCGATATACTTACCAAGTCTTCCGCTTCTGTAATAAGAAAAACCAAAATATGGTTCAAGGCCGGTTGAAACGCCTACCATTGTCCCGGTTGATCCGGTTGGGGCAATGGTAAGAAGATGGGAGTTACGGATTCCGTGTTTTAATATACCTTCTTTGATATGTTTTGGCATTTTTTGAATGTATCCTGATTTAATCAAGGCTTCTTTACTACCTTTTTCTTTTAAGAAGGGGAAAGAACCTTTCTCTTTTGCGAGATTGATTGAAGTTTCGTAGGCAGTAACAGCGATTGTTTGGAAAAGCTTGTCAACAAATTTGTTTGCTTCACTGGAACCATATCGTTGATTTGTCCAAATTAGAAGGTCATGTAATCCCATTATTCCTAGACCGATTCTACGTTCTCCGAGAGCTTGTTTACGGTTTTCTTCTAGGAAGTAGTTCGTTTTATCAATAACATTGTCTTGTAAACGAATTGCGGTACGAATTGTTTGTTTTAGTTTGTCCCATAATACTTCACCAGTATGTTTATCTACCATGTTTGCGAGGTTTAATGCAGCTAAATTACATACACTATAAGGAGCAAGAGGTTGTTCGCCACAAGGGTTAGTAGAAACAACTTTTTGTCCGTAACCTTTAGCATTTGTCATTTCGTTGGCGTTGTCGATAAAGAATATTCCTGGTTCTGCTGAATAAGTAGCACATACGTTAATTAGATTCCACAAATCGCGCGCGCGTATTGTTCGATATGTTTTTACGCGGTATCCCATTTTTTCCCATTCGCGGACGTCTCCAATATGCATCCATTTTTCATCATAGATGGCTTTTTCTTCGTCGTTATAAGAATCTACATCAGGGAATCTTAGCGGATAATCTTCATCTTTTTCGACTGCTTCCATAAAATCTTTTGTAATCGCAACACTGATGTTTGCTCCTGTGAGAAAATCAGGATTGTTTACTTCGTAGTGTCCGCCTTTGTTTAGTTTTTCAAAGGCAGCGTCTATGACTTGTTTTGGGAATGTCCCTGGAGCTTTTTTATCTTGTTCTAATATGAATTCGTTGATTAGAATTTCGTCATCAGTTAAAGGTACGAAACTTAACTTGTTTTTAGCAGCTGACACAATTGAAGGATCATCGCAAACAAGTTATGGAAATAATGAGCCGTGGTGGTGGTGTTGGCACAA
>CAZZJG010000066.1:0-4776 GCA_964654395.1 uncultured Candidatus Izemoplasmatales bacterium | reverse complement strand
ATATCGTACCTTTTTGCGGTACTTCTAGCCCTGCTTAAATCCTAAGCAACGTGCTTTTCCCACTACCACTATCACCAATAATTGCGACAATTTCACCTTTTTTAACATCAAAAGAAATACCATCTATAACATAATCACTATTATGGTAGGCAAACTGTAAATCACGAATACTCAAATACATTTTTACTCTCCCTTCTTTTATGTGTCAAGAGATATATCACAGCTAAACAAATGACAATCACAATTAAAGCTGTACCACTAGCGGCGCGAATCATTTCATCACTCGCATAAATATAAGCTTTAATCGCAAGTGTGTTATAGTTAGTTGGTCTTAATATTAAAGTTAACGGCAACTCTTTAAGGATATCAATAAAAACAATTAAATATGCAGTAACAAGACCATTTTTTATAAGGGGCAATTCAATTTTAAGTAGCGTCTTTACATGTGAGTGACCAAGTGTTAAAGATGCTTCTGCATACTTAGTTCCAATTTTTTCATAAGTACTTTCAATCAAATTCATAGAAATGGTAAGAAAACGAAAAATATAAGCATAATATAATAACGCAAGTGACGATGTTAACACTAGTTTATAGTTAAACACCATAAACTCATATATTGGTGCTAAAAAGCGATCCATTTGAACAAAAAGCAATACCGAAAGCACAGCAATTACAGCTCCCGGAACAGCGTAACCAAAACTTGTAAACAATGTTGTAAAGCGTTGTATCCAATTATTACGAAATCTTTTTGCATTTACAACCATTAACGACAAGAATACAATGACTAAACTTGAAGTAAATGTAATTGTAATTGTATTCACAAAGGCATAAAACAATGATTGATTTATCCAAATACGAGAAGAACTAATGGCATAAATGACAATTGTTACAAATGGAAGCAAGAACCCAATTATTACAATTAGCCATAAAACAGTTATTATAAGGTACTTAGTCGCGCCTTCTAAAGGTTGTTTACTTGTTGGTCTATCTCCTTCGGGTAAAACATAACGTTTTCTTTTGCGTGCATTTTTTTCAATAAGTACGATCAATATAACAACAATTAACGTTATAGCACTTATTCTTAGTGCACTCGACAAATCTCCAAGCCGATACCATGCATCAAAAATAGCATAACTGAATACTCTAACGCCAAAATAACGCACAACACCATAATCATTTAATGTTTCAAAAAGCACAAGTACAAGCCCACCAACAAGTGCTGGCCGATGCAGTGGGAAGATCAGTTGCCAAAAACGTCGAAAAGGCCCTGCGCCAAGCAATTTAGCACTCTCAAGTTGGCTAGAAGATTGATGTTTCATGGAACTTTTTAAGGCTAAATATAAATATGGATAGAGCGTAAATGATAGTATTGTTGACGCCCCCGGTAATGAAAACAAATCAGGTACTTGTGTTATCCCGATTACCCTTAACCATCTTGTGAATGTTCCTGTATAACTAAATAAATCTCCATATATATAAGCAGCTATATACGATGGCATCGCAAGCGGCGCAACAAGAAGCCATGATATTGTTTTACGATAAGGAAAGTCATAAAAAGATACAAAATAAGCACTAATAAACCCCAGCAAAGTTGTTAGTAAAGCAGTTGAAGTGAGAAGGATAACACTATTTTGTATATAATCTAGCAGTAGGTACTCTTTGATGTGTTCCCACGCATCAGTCGCGCTGCTAAAAATCAACTCATAAACAAGTAAAGAAAAAGGTAAAAGAATGAACGTAGAAACTATCAATGTCACACGCCAAAATGGAGTCCAATACAAGTTTATACGTTTCATGTCTATACCTCCTTATTATTTCCACCCTGCTTCATCCATTAATATCGCTGCTTTAGTTGCATATAAACCAAGGTCTGATATCATAATATCTTGTTCTAAAAAATTACCCCACTCAAGCAATAAAGAAGACGTCTGCGCAAGGGGATTTACAGGATACTCGTAATTCGCAGATGCATACAGATTTTGCGCCTGCACAGAACTTAAAAATTCAATCAAAGCAATAGCATTCTCTTTATTTTTCGCATACTTTGTCACCCCAGCTCCGCTTACATTAATGTGCGTACCAGTTGAATCTTGATTAGGAAAGAAAATACGTAATTTCTCATAAACTTCAACTTCATAAGGATCTGTAGAGTTAGCCATTTTTCCCATATAATAGCTATTGATAATCGCCACATCCGCTATACCTGACGCAACTGCTTTTGCTTGATCACGATCATTTCCTTCCGGTTCTCTTGCGAAATTTGATACAAAATCAACCAAAAAATCACGTGTATACTCTTCACCATAAATAGCGATGAAAGAAGCAACTAGGCTCTGGTTATAAATATTCGTGCTTGAGCGAATCACTATTCTCCCACGCCACATTTCTTTTGTTAATGCTTCATAACTACTTAACTCTTCTTCCGAAACTTTTTCTGGATTATAAACCAAAATACGCGCCCTTTTCGTAAGCCCAAACCACATAGAATCTATGTCTCGATAACGACTAGGAATATTATTATGCAATATACTAGAATCTACTTCTTGTAATAAACCTTTACTCTTTGCTCGATGAAGTCTACCTGCATCACTTACAATCAAAACATCCGCGATCGTATCTTCTCCTTCTATTACAAGACGATTAATAAGTTCATCTGCATTAGCCTTGAGAACCTGTACTTTTATTCCTGTCTCTTTTTCAAACAATTCATATAGTACTTGATCTGTATCATAGTGCCTTTCGGAATACACCGTAACTACGTCATCTGGAGCACTAGGTTGGAACATACAAGCACTCAACAAAGATACTACTGATAATAAAAAAATAATCATTATATAACGTTTCATTGCCATCACCTCTGTTTTTTTTACATTGCTATTGTATTAACACATAGGTAATAAGGCAAGACTAATCATAATATTTCTAATTAGCATTACAAACTAGTAACTCAATCTAGTAGTAAAAAACAAAATTGAATTAAAAAAGCGATTATGACTAGACATCATAATCGCTTTTTATGTAAATTACGAAATTTAATTTTCTAGAATGTGTGCATCAGAATCATAATCAAGTTCTTCATTGTAGTAGTTATCTTGAATAATATTTATAGCTATATTAGAACAATGATCACCAATTCTTTCAATGTTGGATAAAATATCAACATAGAGATAATCTTTTGTTTCTTTAGCCTTTGAAGAGTTTATACGCATGATATGGCGTTTGCGATTTTTGATAACAAGTCTATCTATAATATCTTCACGCTCCAATACACGTTGCGCAATTGTTTTATCTTGTTTTTCAAAAGCTTCAAGTGTCAAGTGCATAGTCTCTCCGACAACATCATATAGTTTTTGTAATTCACTACGGGATTCTGCTGAAAACTCTACTTTTTCTTCATGGCGTTCTTCAAAGAATTGGAAGAGATTTACACAATGATCGCCAATTCGTTCAAAGTCACGAATAGTGTCAACGTATGTTGCTTGGTCACTAGCTTCATCTTGATCCAAATCTGCTTGTGCAATTTTAACAAGATAGTCATGTGCTTTTTTGTCAATAGTATCTAGCATTTCTTCAATTTGAAAGCCATTTTCCATAAGTTTTTTGTTGTCTTCAAAAGAATATTCCATCACGCTTTGTAACATTTGTTCGGCTGCTTTACCCATATTAACCACAACAAGTTTTGCGCTTTCAAGCGCAAGTGCTGGGGCTTCTAAAATCAAATCTTCTTGCAAAGTATCAACATCAACAGTTATCAGTCCATCGTCACCTTTTACAAGCTTCGTTACAACCCAAACAAGTTGTTTAATGAACCAAAAGAAAATGAAAGTGTTAAATATATTAAAAGCCATATGTGCAAAACTGATTGTCATGGCAGGGTTATTGTATTTTAAGACATGCTCTTCCAAATAACCGATTAACCGTGAATATGGAACGAGGAAAATCATAAAAACTACACTACCGATTACATTAAACATAACGTGCGCTGCGGCAGTTCGTTTTGCGGCTACGCTACCACCAATGGAAGCTAAAACAGCAGTAATTGTTGTACCAATATTATCTCCAAATACAATGGCAATCGCCCCAACAAGAGGGATGGCACCAGTACTGTACAATCCTTGTAAAATACCAATTGTTGCGCTACTAGATTGTACGATAATCGTCGTCATTGCTCCAACAATCAATCCGAGAACAGGATGTTGTCCCGTATATTCAAGTGCATTAGTGAATGCATCTAGATTTGTTAGTTGTTTTAGTTCATGTCCCATTACATCAAGACCAAAGAACAACATACCAAATCCAAGTAATACGCCACCGAGGTGTTTTGTTTTCTTTTTCCTTGAAAAGAAAATCAAAAATGCACCCGCAGCCATAATCGGTAAAGCATATTCTTTGATTTTTAGTCCGATCAAAAACGAAGTTACCGTAGTCCCAATATTGGCTCCAAGAATGATACCGACTGCTTGCGGCAGTGTCATTAACCCGGCACGTACCAACCCAACAGTCAGCGCTGTTGTACCAGATGAAGATTGAATTAATCCTGTAATAATAATCCCAACTAAGATACCTTTAATCGGTGTATTAGTGGATTTTTCAATCACTAGTTTTAATTTATTACCAGCAAGTGCTTTTAAAGATTCCCCCATTAAGTTAATCCCATAAAGGAAAATCCCTAATCCTCCTACGATTCCAAAAATCGTTGTTTGCCAATCAATATTAACAGCATCAGCTAACACGTACATTTCATTCCTCCCATTCTGAAAACTATCCATAATGACT
>CAZZJG010000065.1:3435-4781 GCA_964654395.1 uncultured Candidatus Izemoplasmatales bacterium | reverse complement strand
TGAGATGAATATGCAGGTTGTAAGAACTGACATTCCGCCATTATCTTTGCATCGACTTTATTATTACAGACGCTATGAGGATACTGAAATTCAGTTTGAACAAGATTTAATGCTCGTTGGTATGTTTGATGATACCTTTTCGATTTATGTTTTTGATGAAGAAATACCAGTTTTCTCAATTGTACAAAACCTAAATATAGGGCAGTTAGAAGGCAAAAAGTATATGGGCGCTGTTGACCAGGAAATTGCGAAAATATCTAATTATTATAAGTATAACTTAAATAATGGTGAACGTAGCATTTCGAAAGTAGTGCTCTTCAATATGACTAACAAACTAAATAATGATGAGCTTCAACAATATTTTGTTGAAGATAATCCTGTTATTCAAACCGAAGTGTTTGATATGAAAAAAATCAGTAAGATTGTTGATACATTAATTGATCGTGAATGTTACATTCCGCTTGCGGCAAGTTTGCTTGAAACGAAGGGGATGTGATAATCATGCTTAGAAAAAAACATGTATATGTTAAAAGCGACCGGCTCACTAGTGATTTCATATATGTTGATTTGCTTCCTGAAGTCAGAAGAGCACGTCAATTTAACGTAAATGTTGTTATAACATTGTTGTATGCTATTGTGTTAGCGTTTTTCCTTATTTATAGCCCTTATCGTGATGGAACGTTTACTTTAGAAGATACAGTTCGGCAGAATAACGACTTACAACACGAGCTATCACTGGTTCAAGAAGAATTTGATGGCTATGAAATTGATTTAGCAGCCATTCAATTTGAAGAAGATATTACCATGTTTCAAGCTAGAAGAATTGATTTTAACAATTTAATGGACGACGTAGAATTGATTGTTGATGATCATCACGGTAGAATACGAAACGTACAATATGATGCGTCAACTTCTATGCTTTCATTTGAAGTGTTGATGGTGTCACAATTTGGCTATAATAGCATCAATAATGACCTTTTAATCTTGCCTTGGGTTGAAAATTCTACTTTCGACGTGATAACGAAATCATCCGATGTTGAGTACCTTACAACCTTTGAAATCGAGGTGAATTATGATGCGAAATAGAAAATTAAGTGAATATATCTTTTACGGTATTTTAGTTGTAATTACATTGATTGTCTATTTACTTAGAGTATCGATTGTTGGCGGTCAACGCGAGTTAATAGATCAAACAGATCATGAGAATATCGCGTTGCAAGCACAGATTGATGAATTAAATGAACTAGTGCAATCTTATAAAGATTATCAAACAAGTCATTTGTATGATTTATATGACATTATTCCTAATGATTTTTCTGCTGAACTTTTAACTTACAAAACAGTAT
>CAZZJG010000065.1:0-3425 GCA_964654395.1 uncultured Candidatus Izemoplasmatales bacterium | reverse complement strand
GTATGGATGTTAGAAAGCATTGGAATTAATGAAAGTGAAAATTATAATCGTTCAGTTACGGTGAAAAACTACTTTAATCCTACTCTTAGCTCACTTGCGGATGTTTATGGGGATTATACTATTGTACGAGTTGATGTTAGTTTTACCACAGATGATGTTACTCAGGTAGAAGATTTTATTGACATTCTATATCAAAGCGAACAACTGTTTATATTAGAAGCAGTGGATTACACTGATACTAAAGGTGAATATCTTAAACAAATGAATATTTCTTTCCTAGCCATTTATGATTTAAATAAACAAAGCGAGAGTTAATCTTCTCGCTTTGTTTTTTGCATTTGTTCGATTTCATTAATTAGTACATCATACATGCTAGAAGTAGGGATTTTTTTCTTGATTTTTCCTTTTACAAACAAAAGCCCTTCATGTTTCCCCCCAGCAATTCCAAGATCGGCGCTTTTTGCTTCGCCAGGGCCGTTAACAGCACAGCCCATAATAGCGATAGTCAAGTTGTAATCTTTATTTTCTAAATATTTTTCTACTTTGTTAACCAGTGGCAACATATCATATTGTATTCTACCACATGTTGGACAACTGATAAGATTTGGTTTTTGATATAAATTGAAAGTAGCGAGTAATTCTTTTGCGACGCGTACTTCTTCAACAGGGTTGGCTGATAGACTAATTCTAATCGTGTTTCCAATTCCTTCATAGAGTAAAATACCTAGTCCGGCTGCACTTTTTATTGTCCCGGCAAATGCACTACCAGCTTCGGTAATACCTAGATGTAGCGGATAATCGAATGTTTGAGCGGCCAATCGGTATGCTTCAATTGCGAGGTCGACGTGACTAGCTTTTAATGATAAAACAATATTATGGAAGTCGAACTTTTCAAGCATTTCCACATGTCTTTTGGCACTTTCAACTAAAGCTTGTGGCGATAAACCATATTTTTCTAATATGTCTTTTTCGAGTGAACCAGCGTTAACTCCTATGCGAATTGGGATGTTTTGTTTTTTACATGCATCGACTACTTTTTTAACATTGTCTTCACTGCCAATATTTCCAGGGTTGATTCTAATTTTATCGATGCCGTTATTGGCACAAATTAAGGCTAGCTGGTAGCTAAAATGAATATCGGCAACAATTGGTACATTTACTTGTTTTTTAATTTCTTTAATCGCATGAGCGTCTTCTTCATCTAAAACAGCTAGCCGGACAATATGCGCTCCCGATGTTGCTAGTTCGTTAATTTGTCTAACGGTAGCTTTAATGTTTTTTGTTTTTGTGGTTGTCATTGATTGTATAGTAATGGGATGGTTTCCACCAATATAAACGTCACCAACTCTTACTACTTTTGTCTTTGTTCGTTTTGTCATTTTGATCACCATCTACATTATACATGAGTTAAGTTGTAAAATGTAGAAATCTATTGATTTTTTCAAATGCAAGTGATATATTATAGAAGACTTTTCAGTTAGGAGGGACGCACATGAGAGTAGGAATCACGCTGCGTTGCACTGTGTGCAAGAGTGAAAACTATCGTACGGATAAAAATAAGAGAACACATCCGGAACGTTTGGAAACAAAAAAATATTGCCCTAAATGCGGTAAAAGCACACTCCATAAGGAAAAGAAATAATGACGAAAACTTCTATCTCGATAGAAGTTTTTTTTCCGAGAAGGTGAAATGATGAAACGATTTATTTATGGTGTTGATATCGGCGGTACTACTGTTAAAATTGGTTTGTTTGACACAAACATCCAGTTGCTTGACAAATGGGAGATACCAACAAATAAAGTTGATAATGGCAAGCATATATTAGCCGATATTGCGCTTTTTATTCAACAAAAAACGCCGAACCTAGATGAAATATACGGTTATGGGTTTGGCGTGCCGGGTCCTGTGCTAAATAACCATATAAACCTTTGCGTTAATCTCGGTTGGAAAGATCTAGATATCCGCGACAAACTACATGATGTTTTAAAAAACGACTGGATATTTGTCGCCAATGATGCGAATGTCGCCACTTTGGGGGAAGCGTTTCATGGTGCTGGGCACGGCAGAGAAAATGTGGCTATGATTACTCTTGGGACAGGTGTAGGTAGCGGGATAATTTCCCATGGGAAAATTGTTGAAGGGGCATCAGGCTTTGCGGGCGAAATAGGTCATTTGACGATGTCTGAGAATGTTCCTTTTAAGTGTAATTGTGGCAAAACAGGTTGTCTTGAAACAGTTGCGAGCGCTACTGGTGTTAAAAACTTATATCATTATTACGCCAAGCAGTTTAAAGAGCCTTATCAAAAACTCCGCCATATAAGTGCTAAAAGTATTTTTGATGCTGCTAAAAGTAATGATCCACTTGCGACATTTGTTGTTGATAGAGTTGCACACTATGTAGCTTACTCATGTCACGTGTTGTCACTTGTGAGTGATCCGGAAGTGATTTTAATTGGTGGTGGATTATCAAAAGCAGGTGATTTCTTTATGCGAAAGATTAAAAATCATCTTGTTCATCTTGCGTTTCCAAAAGGTCGCAGGATTGATGTTGAATTTGCGACTTTAGGTAATGATGCAGGAATGTATGGGGCTGCACAGTTGGTGAAAATCCGTGATTAAAAAGATTATAGGTTTTCTTGATCAAAATACGTATATTGTGTCGCAAAAAAAAGAAGCGGTAGTTATTGATGTAGGAGCGAGCGCTGAACAAATAGTGACGACGTTACAGGAAAACGGATTAAAGCTGGTGGGAATTTTACTTACACATGGTCATTTTGATCATACCTGTTCATTGCCTGATTTGCTTGAAGTTTTTTCATGTCCTGTTTACATTCATGAATCAGAACAAAAGTTGTTGCTAAAGCCGTCATTTCATCTAGGAGGTTTATTTGGTAGATCCTTAAAACAATTTGATTTGGCAACTTTAACTCCTGTAAGTGATTGTAGTGAAATAGAATTTGAGTCACTAAAATTTAGTGTTATTCATACTCCCGGTCACACGTTAGGCAGTGTTTGTTTCCTGCATAAAAATCATCTTTTTACAGGAGATACTTTGTTTACTGGTGGTGTTGGGCGCACTGATTTACCAACAGGAAATAAAGTAAAATTACAAAGTAGCATTAAACATTTGTGTCAGTCACTCTCCAATAAGATTATTATTCATCCAGGACATGGCGTAGATTCTACTTTATCTAACGAGTGCAAGTATAACCCGTACTTAAGTAAATAGAAAAAGTGCATTGATAAACATTTAATTTTACGCATGTAAACTCACATAAAATCCGATAAAATCATAAAAACCATCAAATTCATCAAGCTTCAGACGAAATTTACGTATGAAGTTTGATGTTTTTTTTTTACAAATATATATCTACAAAGCAGCAAAAATTATTTGATAGTTTTGGTATTATATTTAGCGTACTAT
>CAZZJG010000064.1:1838-5000 GCA_964654395.1 uncultured Candidatus Izemoplasmatales bacterium | reverse complement strand
AACAATATAAGATGGATGTTGGTAGTGTAATCGCAATATTAGAAGAATATGCTAAATAGGAGGTTGCTATGTTACGTCACATTAGTGTCCGCAATTTCGCTATCATAGAAAATTTAGAAGTATCGTTTAAGCCTGGCATGACAGCTTTAACAGGGGAGACGGGTGCCGGAAAAAGTTTGCTGATTGATGCAATCGGTCTTTTACTTGGTGATCGTGCTTCTAGCGATATGGTGCGAAATGGCGAACAGAGAGCGACAGTTGAGGGATTGTTTCATGTGCAAAATAAGAGTGTCCTTAAAACATTGGAAAATCTTGGTATTGAAGCATATGATGGAGAGTTGTTAATCCAAAGACAAATTAATAGTAACGGCGGGAATGTGATTCGTATCAACCGGTCAATTGTAACGCTAAAAGAATTAAAAGAAGTTACTAGTAAACTAGCTGATATACATTCTCAAGGAGATACTAATCGTTTAATACGTCAAGAGTGGTATCTCGACATGTTGGATGGATTTACACCTGGTGAAAGTGAGCGTTTATTAAAAAACTATCAACAGGCAAAAGAAGACTATGAACTGAAATTTGAAGAATACAATACACTTATTAAAAAACAACGTGATTTAGAAGAACGTCGCGATTTTTTAGCTTTTCAAAAACAAGAACTCGAGCAGTTAAATCTTGTTGAGGGCGAACTTGAAGAGTTAATATCAGAAATTGATGCAATAAAGCATTATGATCTTATCTTTCGTACAATTCAAGAAGCACGAATGAAACTTGAAGAACTTGATGCTATAGGTGTGCTTTTTGATGTAGCGAGAGAGCTAGATCAAATCGCTAGTTTTTCCGAAGATTATACAGCACTTAAAAAGCGCTTTGAAGATGGTTATTACGAGTTACAAGACGCCTTTGACACGCTTGTTTCATTAGGTAATAACCTTGACTTTAGCCCTGATCAACTACAACAAAAACAAGATCGATTAATTGAAATAGAAGCAATTCAGCGAAAATATCGCAAAACAATCCCAGAGCTAATTGGATATTTAGGGGAAATCACGGAAGATTTGGAAAATGCGGAAGCATTTGATGATTTATTAAAAGAAGCTAAAAACCTTGTAGAAAAAGCATATAGTAACGCGTTACTAAAAGCGAAAGAACTTACAGAACATCGCCAAAAGATTGCGCTAGAATTAGAAAATAAACTTGTCACAATATTACGTGATTTAGAACTTCCACAAACTGTTTTTCAAATTGCCTTTATCAATCGAGAAGATAAAGGAGCTTTCCAAAAAGGGTATTTACTAGAAAATGGCGTTGATGTGGTAGATTTTCTTATTACAACAAATGTAGGAGAGCCACTTCGTCCCCTAGCAAAAACTGCAAGTGGTGGGGAAATGAGTCGTATTATGCTTGCTCTTAAACATGTTCTTTCCTCAAGTCTCAATGTCGACTTAATGATTTTTGATGAGATCGATACTGGCGTTAGTGGTTTTGTTGCGTTCCAAGTCGCAAGAAAAATGAAAGATATTGCGAAACACACACAAGTCCTTTGTATAACGCATATACCACAAGTTGCTTCTATTAGTTCGCACCATTTACATTTGATAAAAGAAGTAAAAGAAGACCGGACTGTTGCGACGGTAAAAACACTTGAAGGCGAACAGCGAGTTCGTGAAATAGCGGCAATGATGAGTGGAGAAGAGATTACTGACGCAACACTTGCAAGCGCAAGAGAATTACTTAAACAATAAAAAAAGCCTGCATGCAGGCTTCTTTTCAAGAATTCATGACAGCTACGAGTGCCATAATCATTCCAACAACGATGGATAGAACAAATCCGAATGATAGTATGATGATAACTGCCTTGCCAATTGGATGTTTTACGATGTTTTGTGTTTTTAGTGTTTCTTGTTGGACAGTTTCTTTTTTCACTCGTTTTCTGCTTTTTGGCATTGCTTTCACCTCTTTACCGTAGTCGTAAACTCTCATACATTATAGTACACCTTCTAACAAAAAGGAAGAGTCAATATGGAAAAATCATACAAGGTCATCTTTCATATCGATTTAAATGCGTTTTTCGCCAGTTGTGAAATGGCTAAAAACCCTTTTTATCGTGACAAACCAGTCGGTATTGGTGGACAAGGAAATCGCGGTGTTTTAACGACCGCAAATTATGTAGCTAGAGAGTTTGGAGTAAAAAGTGGAATGAGTGTTCAAGAAGCTAAACGGCTTTGCCCACAATTGATTTTATTGCCTGTACGTTTTGCTTTGTATCATGAATTTAGTGAACGGTTCTTTTTGATTTTAAGTGAATATGCTGATGTTATTGAACGTGGAAGTATAGATGAAGCATGGATTGATGTTACAGATTATGATGATTCAGTTCATCCGCTTCAACTAGCGCGAGAGATCCAACAAAGAATTTTGACTGAATTAAGTTTACCTTGTTCTATTGGTATTGCTCCTAACCGCTTTCTTGCCAAAATGGCTAGTGATATGAAAAAACCTCTAGGCATCACCGTTTTGCGTAAACGAGATGTTGAAAAGAAATTGTGGCCTTTACCAATTCGTTCGATGTATGGAATTGGTGAAAAGAGCGCAGCGAACTTACGATTATTAGGGATTGAAACTATTGGTGATTTAGCACGCTATAATGATAGTTATAAATTGGAACTTGCATTAGGTTCAAGATCGATAGAACTACAGGCAAAAGCTAATGGTAGAGATGATACACCAATTGATGCACATCGTTACGATGAAATGAAAAGCATCGGCATAAGTAGAACATATGAAAAGGATGTAGTCGATGAACTAGACATTTTTGACCGCCTTGTTCAATTAGCAAGACAGGTAGTTACACGAATGCTTGATGATAACATGCTTGTTCGAACAATTAGTATTCAAATTCGTCATTTTGATTTCACTCAGTTTTCAAAAAGCATCACGCTAGCGCACCATACCGATAACTTATACGATATTTTAGCTGCTGTGGAAAGGTTGTTTGAAGAATCGATAATCACTAAACCAGTTCGTTTACTGGGAGTTCAATTAGCCAATTTGACAGAAAAAAAGGGCCATTTTCAACAACTAAACTTATTTCATAACAATGCAGAAAGAACAAAACAAAGTGTCGTAGAAGAATTAGTAAACGAAATCAACTAAACA
>CAZZJG010000064.1:0-1828 GCA_964654395.1 uncultured Candidatus Izemoplasmatales bacterium | reverse complement strand
ATGTTATTCAAAAAGGAGTCGATTAGGTTCGACTCTTTTACAAACAACATTGCGATGAAACCATTGACCGCTTTGTAAGTATATTTTGTTAGAAAATTAAGTTTTTCTTAATATCCCCGCCCTAATTTTGCTTTTATATAATGCCAAGTGTATAATAATATATGATAATGGGGAATAGTGACCAGTCTGTTTTAGCGTCGAGGTACAAGAAGATAGGTTATAAAACAAGCCATTTACTAGGCTTATTACTAGCGCCATTTATTACATAATTTGTAACCGATAGCTTTTTGTATAAAAGTTAGACAATAAAAACTATTTACGGTCATGAATTTCATCAGTTAGGAGGAATGTACATGCGTAAAGCACTAATATTAGTGACAGCACTATTAATTCCATTTATGCTGGTTGCATGCGATCAAGATGGATCGGATTTGATTGCACCAT
This sequence comes from uncultured Candidatus Izemoplasmatales bacterium, assembly GCA_964654395.1. Classification (GTDB taxonomy): domain Bacteria; phylum Bacillota_I; class Bacilli_A; order Izemoplasmatales; family Izemoplasmataceae; genus Xianfuyuplasma. The sequence goes on along the minus strand of CAZZJG010000064.1, from coordinate 1,384 downwards.
CTTTTTCTAGCTTAAGCGTGGAAGGTGAGCAGCCAACAAAAGATGGTGAGTTTGTCACGTTTTATGAAGCGAAAAATAGTGAGGTGCTTGTAGAAGTCATGATTGACAACCCTACATCACTACCGATAAAATCCGTTGTAATAAATGGATATACGCATAGTTCAGTTCGATTTGTGGAAGGTTCTACCCCACAACGAGTTGCTTTTTACATGAATGTTGGTGATGATCTTGGGGAAACGATTTATTCTGTGGATCGCATCAACTATTTAGCTGGTGAAAAAACATTAAGTGTTAATGTATCTACAAACAATGAATTCAAGATTTACGTATACCGTGACGCTCCAAGTGTAACGAGGGAAAACTATGCTCTCACCCAAGATAAAATATCTATAGACTTTACGATAACAGATGTTGACAATGTTATTTTATCTGAGTCACTTAAGGCATATCTATTTACCGGTGAAAACATGGTAGAAGAAAAAGCAATTACTTCTGGAAGTACTAATGTTACATTTGATGGGCTTATTTCAAATAGACTGTATGAAGTACGTATTATGGCAGATTATGATTTAGATGATGGATCGGGATTAAAAACTAATCAAGTTTTATACAGCGGAACCTATTCTACTTTGGCAAATGGGTTACCTAGTGCATCGATTGAGAATGTGTTAATCGATTCGAATCGTGTTGATTTCGATGTCTCATTTAACGATTCTGATAATGTCTTAGTTCCTGGTGGGCTGACAATCGGTCTATTTATTGAAGATCAAATGATTGACAGCTTGCAAATCACAGGTTCTATGACTAATTTATCATTTGAAGGATTATTAAATGATAACACGTATGATATTAAAATTCTTGTCGACTTTGACCTTAGAGATGGGCTTGGAATTCGGGAAGATAATGTTCTTGCGATTCATTCATTTACTACGTTACCTATCAGCGTTCCTGAGCCTAGTCTTATTAGTTTAAATCTCCAAGAAAATAGTATCGAGTTTGATGTGTTTATCGATGATCCTGAAGAAGTAATTGATAAATCAAGTTTATATGCCAAACTCTATATTGATGACATTTATGAAGATACTGCTAATTTAATAGACTACCATGTAGATTTCCAAGTAAACAATTTGTTCTCAAGCAACACATTAACAATTGAAATTATCGGTGACTACGACTTAAATGATGGTCTTGGGTTAAGAGAAGACCAAGTTCTTCTTACAAGGCAACTTGATACTACGCTAAACAATCCTCCAATTGTTATAGTGGAATCGCTTTTAGTCGAACAAGGTTATGTAACACTAGCTTTAGATGTTTCAGATATCAATGATACGCTCAGTGGTACTATATCTGCGGTTTTGTATGAAAACGATGTAGCCGTGCAGAC
>CAZZJG010000063.1:4824-5152 GCA_964654395.1 uncultured Candidatus Izemoplasmatales bacterium | reverse complement strand
AACAAGAGTAGTAGAAAGCACTTACAATAAATATTGTCATTAACGAAATTTGAATATGTTAACAACGTAGTAGAGGATATAAATGCTTATTTTTTTATCACAAAAGACGAAAAATTATCATATTTTTATTTAATTGGTAACGTTTTATCTTAATATCATATTGTTCCTATAATATATATTATGTTAACTTTCTATAATGTCTATAAATGGCCATGAAGCCGCTGTTGTATGTGGTTCTGATTTATCCGTTTAAGAATCCACTTAAGTTCTCTTCCTAAAAATATGAAATTGCATTTTTTTTTAGTTTCCTATATTTATCTCTGCCTTC
>CAZZJG010000063.1:0-4814 GCA_964654395.1 uncultured Candidatus Izemoplasmatales bacterium | reverse complement strand
ATTCATATTAAGAATTTTTTCAGTATTTATTTCAACGGTCACTATTTTTCATGTTAAATTTCAAACCAAGTTATCTTACTCCCTTTTAATTTTTCTTGTGGTCGCTTTTTTCAGATTGTGTTATCATAGTTGTGAGGTGATTTTGTGAAACACGTTGCTTTAATTTTTACTGGTGGAACGATTAGTATGAAGCTAGACGCAAAGTCGCATGGTGTAATCCCATCGCTAACACCAAACGAAATTTTACATGCATTGTCTGGATTAGATGAATTTGATAATCTGCTTATACATGAATTTTCCCGTAAACCTTCTCCCTCTATTACTTTGGAGGATATGAGTCAAATTGGGTTAATTGCTCAAAATTATCTAAACCGTAATGATGTAGCCGGTGTTGTTGTTATTCATGGGACAGATACACTTGAAGAAACTGCGTTTTACCTTCATTGTGTAATTCAGTCTGATAAACCAGTTGTAGTTACTGGTTCGATGAAAAATGCTAGTGAGTTTGGGTATGATGGTGTTACGAACCTAGTATCTAGTATCAAGGTGTGCTTATCGAAGGACTCACAAGGAAAAGGAACACTTGTTGTTATGAACGATACGATAAACTCTGCCTTGGAGGTCACTAAAACTCATACGATGAGTCTAGATACTTTTAAGTCTATAGAGTTTGGACCTTTAGGTATTATCGATCAAGGTGACGTTATTTATTATCGAAATGTAGCTCATTATCGCGAATACCACTTAATGAATAAGATTAATCACGATACTCATTTGATTAAAGCATATGCTGGTATGACGAGCGAATTTATTGATTATTTAGTTAAAAACGGCGCACGAGGAATTGTTATTGAAGCGCTTGGTCGGGGAAATCTTCCACCGAGCATGCTTCCAAGCATTGATAATGCTATTAATAAAAATGTTGTTATTGTTCTTGTTAGTCGTTGTTACGCGGGTCGTGTATTAGATACATATGCCTATGAAGGTGGCGGGAAAGATCTTGCCAATAGAGGTTGCCTTCTAGGTGGAAACCTCACTGGACAACAAGCACGTATATTATTAATGCTTGCTATCAGCAATAACCTCTCAAAGAAAAAAATAAAGTCACTATTTTCTTTATAAAAAAGAAGCGAACTTCGTTGTTCGCTTCTTTTATTTGTATAAACCAAATTAACATAATCTAATAAATGATCTGTTTTTCTAAAGAATATTTCCTTTTTATAGAAAACGCTATGACAACATGTTCGAAAGAGCTTGCCGCAAAAGTGTTTCTGTTGGTTTTGAAGGATCAAGTTGTTTGATTGCTCTTTGGATTTCTTTGTTTTTATATCCAAGAGCACGCAATGCGTCCTCAACTTCACTTATACGGTCGGAATGTTGTGGTTTTTGTTCTTCAATTGATAGTTTTCCTTTTAAATCTAAAATGATTTGTTGAGAAGCTTTCGGACCAATTCCGGGAAATTTGGATAAAAACTTTACATTTCCCAGCTCAATTGCGTTTACGATGTCTTTAGGATGACCACTTGCGAGCATCGCCATAGCGCTTTTTGGACCGATTCCTTTTACACCTAACAACTGATTAAAGAGTGTTTTTTCTTCAAGTGTTTGGAACCCATACAACAAAAGTGCATCTTCCCTTACATGTTGGTGGATATGGACCTTTACTTCCTCTTCAAGGTGAAATTCGTATGGATTGGGTGTGAGAATCTCATAACCAATTCCATGTGTTTCTAGTGTAATACGATCTGGTCCGATGACTGTAACCTTTCCAATGATATAGCTATACATATTATCACTCTCCGATTATATTATATCACAAGGTAAACCTATATAACTATTAGTGCACTAATAAAAGGTGGGGTTCCAACTTTTAGTCAATAAACTCAAATTCAAAGTCAAAAATTCGTACAGTGTCGCCGTTTTTTACACCTCTTTCTCGCAATGCTTCATCAACACCGACGCTTCGTAAAATACGACTGAAGCGCTTGACGCTTTGATCTTTTGTAAAGTCAGTCATGTCAAATATTTTACGGAGTGGTTTTCCAGTTACTTGATAGATTCCATCATCAGCGAGACTTATTTCAAACAGTTCTTCATTTGGGGTAAAGGTATATTCAACCACATCTTCGTAAAGATTATCTTCATAAAGATCAAATGGTTTAGTTTGTTCTAGTAGATCCATTGTTTTATATACAAGTTCTTGCACATTTTCTTTAGTGTATGCGCTAATTGCTACAATGTCATAATCATCTTGGAGGAGTTCTTTGAAACGCGCAAGATTTTCTTTAGCTCCTGGAAGATCCATTTTATTAGCAACAATAATTTGAGGCCGTTTTAATAGATCATATTTGTAAGAAGCAAGTTCTTTGTTGATTATTTGGTAATCTTCAAATGGGTCACGTCCTTCGTTACCACTCATATCAATAACGTGTAAAATAACCCGAGTTCGTTCGATATGACGTAAAAATTGTAAACCTAGACCTTGTCCAAGGTGGGCTCCTTCAATCAATCCTGGAAGGTCTGCCATTACAAAACTGCGTCCTTCTTCCACGCGTACCATTCCAAGATTAGGTTGGAGAGTAGTAAAATGATAACTCGCTATTTTAGGACGGGAATTGGAAACAACACTAATTAAAGTGCTTTTGCCGACACTGGGAAATCCTACTAATCCTACATCTGCGAGTACTTTAAGTTCACAACGTATTTGTTTTGCTTGTCCTGGTTCACCGCGTTCAGCAATTTCCGGTGCAGTGTTTCTTGAGGAAGCAAATTTGACGTTTCCTCTTCCCCCTCGTCCACCTTTTGCGACAAGAACTCTTTGTTTATTCTCGGTAATATCGCCCAATACTTTCCCTGTCTCATCATCATATATGGTAGTACCAACAGGAACGCGAACTTCCAAATCACTTCCGGAGGCCCCATTCATTTTTTTTGGCTTTCCATTTTGGCCATCTTCTGCCCGCAATATTTTATTATAGCGTAGGTCAATCAACGTTGATAATCCTTCGTCCCCGACAAAATACACACTTCCTCCTTTACCACCATCTCCCCCCGATGGTCCTCCCATAGGCATGTATTTTTCACGATGAAATGCAACGGTACCATCACCGCCTTTTCCACTAATCACTTTTATTTTCGCTGTGTCTACAAACATTTTGTCCTCCTATAAAGCATCGAACCATTTTAATAATTCTGTACGGTTTTTAAACACTAAAATATTCTTACCTTTTGCGTATTTATAAATCAACGCTTTAAGCTTAGGCATTCTACGTTTACTGTAAAATGCTGTGTATCGTAAAAAGACTTGATCAATTCCTTCAACGCAACCTTCAGCCATATCACTTCTTACTCTATGCTTATATTTATTTGCGCGTTCTAAAATTCCTGAAATAGAGGTTGAACTTTCGTAATCAAGTAATATGATGGTATCTGCGAGCATAAGTCGCCAATAAAAATGTTTATTATTTGTGTAGTTTCCATCAATGACCCACTTGTCATGTTGTGCGAAATATTCCACCATCTTGCGGTGAAAATCATCCTTATCAACATGGTCCCAGTTTTTCTTCCAGTAAACAGAATCTAAATGAAGATAAGGTATCGATAGTTTTTCACCGAGTTTACGTGCGAGTGTTGTTTTACCAGTACCACTGGGGCCAAGAACCATGATCCGTTTCATTCTGTCAACCTCCTGGTGCGTCCTGCATCAACTTAGTCAAGTATGAGTTCGTATGCTTGACGGTCGATAGATTCTAAATATCCCACATGACGAAATCCATGTTTTTCAAGAAATGAACGCATTTTATAATTGCTGTCATGTGTATCTATTTTAATCGCTGTTTTTTGATTCTTTTTTGCATGATCTTTCGCAAACATCAATAATTCTTCAAAAACACCTGTTCGTGCATGTTTCGGATCAACAACAACCCGATGAATAACTAAAGAATTTTCAGGTGATGTAATCCATGATGAAATAGTAAGGTATGCACTATCTTGTTGTAGCATTAAAGCCATAACACCATAAATTTCTTTATTTCGTTCGCACACAAACAGTATACCGTTTTCTATGTCTTTCGCGAAATGTTCATACCTAGGATAATTGTCGTCCCATTGCTTAATACCAGATTTTTTCATATTAGAAATTGCATTTAAAGCTATTTGATCTATCTGATCTAATTCAGCGAGAATAGCTTTTCTTATCATATTGTTCCCCCTTGTTAAAACCTACGCATCAATTATAAGCAAAAACAATCAAAATGGCAAACCACATATGTGATTTGCCATTTGTGTTTGTGTGTTATTCAACTGGGTAAACGGATGCCTGTTTGCGATTCTTACCAACGCGTTCGAATTTAACAATTCCATCGATTTTAGCGAAGAGCGTGTCGTCGCCACCGATTCCTACATTATTTCCAGGATGAACTTTTGTTCCACGTTGACGATAGATGATTGAACCTGCAGTACAGAACTGACCGTCTGACAGTTTGGCTCCATGGCGTTTTGATTCGCTGTCACGACCGTTCTTTGTAGAACCAACACCTTTTTTAGACGCCAAACACTGTTGAATGCTGATATTAAATAGCATCAAAGTCACCTCCACGTCTCTTATCCATTAATTTTTGTAACCGTCAATTTTGTGTACGGTTGTCTGTGTCCTTTTTTACGACGATAATTTTTCTTCGCCTTCATTTTGAACACAATAATTTTACGATGTTTGCCCTGTTTTTCAACAGTCGCTTCCACGGTAGCACCTTCGACATAAGGATTTCCAACTTTGACGTTTTCACCGCCAACCATTAGAACTTTGTCGAATACAT
>CAZZJG010000062.1:0-5247 GCA_964654395.1 uncultured Candidatus Izemoplasmatales bacterium | reverse complement strand
AAACAACGTTACTAAAGATGATTGTTGGTGAAGAAACAATTGATGATGGCGCAATACATTGGAATAAACAAGCGTCAATTGGGTATCTTTCACAAACCGTTTTGACCAATTTAGATCATACGTTGTGGGATGAAATGGTTGAGGAGTTTAAGCATTTAGTGCATCTTGAAAAAGAGATACATATTGTTAGTGTGAAATTGGAACAAAATCCACACGACGAGGTGTTATTGCAACGTTTGAGTCGTCTCCAGCATACTTATGAAAGCAATGGTGGGTATGATTATATCGTCAAAATAAAGAGTATTTTGCATCAGTTCGGATTTACAACAGATATGTTTTACAGGAAGGTTGAAACCTTTAGTGGTGGAGAGAAAACGAGAGCGGCGTTTGCGAAATTGTTGTTGCAAAAACCCAATTTGCTTATTTTAGATGAACCAACTAATCATCTTGACTTGCAAATTATTGATTGGCTTGAAGAACATCTAATTCGATATGATGGGGCTGTGTTACTAGTAACTCATGATAAAACGTTTATTTCACGTGTGTGTAATAAAATTATTGAACTTGATCAGTTTACATCGCACATTTATCATGGAAACTTTGCACAGTATCAAGAAGAGAAGATGAAACGCTATGAAACTATTTTGAAACAATATACGAAACAAAAGAAAGAGTTAGAACATTTAATGTATTTTGTTGAACGTTTTAGGTATAACGCTAAACGTGCAAGCATAGCTCAAGACAGGCTTAAAAAAGTAGCGAAAATGCATATTGTTGACCCGCCAAAACAAAATAAACGTAAAGTAAAACTAGAATTTGTTAAAAAAAGACCGACTAAAGAAATCATTATTGAGGCAGAAAGCCTCTCGATTGGATATGAGAGTCCACTATTAAAAGGCATAACGTTTCAAGTGCGAGGATTTGATAAAATTGCCATTATTGGACCTAATGGTAGCGGGAAGACAACCTTACTTAAGACATTGCTTGGCAAAATTCCATCGCTACATGGCAGACTTGAGTTTGTTCGCCCTATGAAACTTGGTTATTTTGATCAATCGCAAGAACGTCTTCATAAGGAAAAAACAATATTCCAAGAAATACATGATGCTAATCCAACGATGACAAATTTTGAAATTCGTAGTGTAGCTGCTAGATTTTTGTTTATTGGTGATGATTTGGATAAACAAATATCAGTGCTTTCAGGTGGAGAAAAGGTGCGTCTAGTATTATTATTGTTAATGTTAGAACGGCCAGATGTGCTGGTGCTTGATGAACCTACAAATCACCTTGATATGGAAACAAGAGAAATTGTTGAAGATGTATTGGAGCAGTTTTCAGGACCTATTTTGTTTGTGTCACATGATCGCTCATTGATTAATCGCATTGCGACAAAACTACTAGTTATTAAACAAAAACAATTGCGTGAATTTGTTGGTAACTATCAGTCATATAAGGAAATGTTGTCGATTGAAGAAAGTCGTAAAAGTGTAGAGAGAAAGAAAAAGTTGCAGCGACCAAAAACTGTGCCATTATCAAAAAGAATTAATCAAGTAGAGGTGAAAATAGATGAAGTTACGCAAATAGTAAAGAAGATGAAAGACCAAGCTTTTTTGCCAGAATTTTATATGGATCATACGAAGATGAAAGAACATATGGATGAACTAGAAAAGCAGAAAAAACTTCTTTATGATTTAGAGCAACAATACTTACATTTACTCGAAGAATTGGAAAGGGAGGTACACCAATGAAACGCTGGCACCAATTCACTAAGTGGATGAAAGGCTACATCATTTTATATATATTTTCTATTGCATTGCTTATTGGATTGCAGTATTTAAGAACCTTAAGTCCGCTATTTATTACTCATGTAGTAGATGCGGTATTATCTGATAAACCGTCTCCACTGCCAACATTAATTACACAATTTTTTCGTGATGCTTCTGTCAAGGAGCAACTACTAAATGTTTCGTTAGTGTATGTTGCATTTACATTAATTCGCGTTATTATAATGTTTTTCCGAAGAGTGTTGAATGCTTATTTTACTGAGAGCATTGCTTATAATATGCGGAATAGTTTGTATAAGAAACTACAAGATCTTTCATATACACATCATAATCATGCGGAAACGGGGGATTTGATTCAACGATGCACAACTGATGTTGATACTTATCGGAATTTTGTAGGTGAACAGTTGATTGAAATATTTAGGCTTGTGTTTCTCGTGTCTCTTACAATATATCAAATGTCCTTATTAAGTGGGAAATTAACCTTAATTAGTGTTGCTGTAACACCGGTTATTTTCTTAGCAGCACTTGTTTACTTCATCTACGTAAAAAAAGTGTTTAAAGAGGTAGAAGAAGCAGAAGGGAAGATGACAACGACGTTACAAGAGACTATTACTGGCGTGCGTGTTGTTAAAGCTTTTGCGAAAGAACAAGACGAAATAAAACGATTTGATGCTGATTCGAAGGAATATTTGGCAAAAGATTTTCGTTTGTTAAAACTCATGGCATTTTTCTGGGGTGGAACAGATTTTATCATTTTTATTCAGTATGCTTTGACATTATCTTTTGGTATTGTAATGTATCATAATGGCGAAATTACAATTGGGGAGTATGTTGCATTTCTCTCTTTTATCGGCATGATTGTATGGCCACTTAGACAACTAGGAAGAATTGTAGGTGATTTTGGTAAAACTACTGTTGCTCTTGATCGCATAGATGAAATTATGTTACAACCATCTGAACATGATGGAGATAGCTTAAATCAACCTTTGATAAGAGGAAATATCGAATTTCGTAATGTTAGTTTTCGCTTTGATGATGATGAAAAGCTATTGTTAAAGGGATTGAATTTTAAAATTAAGAAAGGTGAAACAGTTGCGATTGTAGGAAAAACAGGTAGTGGTAAATCAACATTGATTAATTTGTTAGTTCGTTTGTTAGAGGTTACTGAAGGGACCATTTTAATTGACGGCACACCGATTACAAAAATCAATAAGAAACATTTAAGACGACATATAGGGATTATTTTACAAGAACCATTTCTTTATAGCCGTACTTTATATGAAAATATTGGGATTATGAATCCAAATGCACCTGAAGAAACTATATATAAAGCAGCTTCAATTGCGGCGTTACATGATGATATTATTGGTTTTGATCATGGGTATAAGACCATTGTCGGTGAAAGAGGTGTTACTCTTTCTGGTGGGCAAAAACAACGCGTTGCTATTGCACGAATGCTTTTAGGGAAAAAACCGGTTTTGATTTTTGATGATAGTCTTAGTGCTGTAGATACAGAGACAGATCTTCAAATTAGAAATGCACTTCATAAATACTGGCAGGACACTACTGTTTTGTTAATCACTCACAGAATTACAACTGCGATGGAAGCAGATAAAATCATAGTGCTTGATAAAGGTCAAATTGTGCAAATGGGATCACATGAAACACTAGTTAAACAAGAAGGGCTTTATCAATCGCTGTGGAAGATTCAAACAGATGTAGAGTACGATTACTTGAAGTTGAAGCAGGAGGTGTAGCATGAATTACTTCGAAGAAGAGGAATATACGGAGAGTAAGTTTGATTTTCAGATTTGGAAGAAGATTTTCTCATATACTAGGGCTTTTCGTAAACACCTATATATAGGGATATTTGCGGCTATAATTTTGGCGTTAGTTGATGTCATTTATCCGCAAATAAACCGTTTTGCAATAACAATGGCGTAAGCTGGTGATTTGTCTAAATTACCTTACTTTATCTTATTTTATATCATCATTATGATAGTGATTGGTTCAATGGTATACTTGTTCATTATGCAAGCAGGTCAGGTGCAACAGAAACTCTCATATACATTACGGAAAAAAGCATATCAAAACTTGATGCGACTACCTTTCTCTTATTACGATAGAACACCAGTTGGATGGATTATGGCAAGAATGACGAGTGATTCACGAAACTTAGCTGATATTCTTAGCTGGGGCATGATTGATATGTCTTGGGGACTGTTAATGATGACGGGGATTGTAATAGCGATGTTTTTAACAAACTGGCAACTTGCGTTAATTACCGTAGGATCAATTCCGGTATTGATTGTTTTAAGTTATTATTTCCGCAAGAAAATACTTTATTCTTATCGTAAAATTAGAAAGGAAAACAGTAAAATTACTGGTGCTTTTAACGAAGGAATCACAGGGGCTAAAACGACTAAAACACTTGTTCTAGAAGAACAGAATTTTCAAGATTTTGACCGAAAAACTTCGACTATGAGAAGACATTCTATACGCGCCGCCATGTTTGCAGGGTTATATTTCCCTACGATTTTGTTTGTGGCTGCGATTACAATGGCATTTGTTATTTATTATGGCGGTAACATGGTTTTAGTTGAAACAATTAATATTGGTGTTTTGTATGTTTTTATTGCATATATTGGTTCGTTTTTTGATCCTGTGATGCAATTAGCAAATATATTAGCACGCTTCCAGCAAGCACAAGCATCCGCAGAACGTTTGATTTCGCTTATTGAGACAAAACCAGAAATATGGGATGAACCTAGGGTAATCCAAAAATATGGCGATGCGCTTCATTTTAAGAAAGAAAACTGGGAAGAACTTGAAGGCAAAATACAGTTTGATAATGTTACATTTCGCTATGATAAAGGGGAAGAAGTGCTAAAAGATTTTACTCTTACTATTGAAAAAGGTGAGAATATAGCTTTAGTTGGTCATACTGGTGCTGGAAAGTCTACAATTGTTAATCTGATATGTCGCTTCTATGAACCGACCGATGGGCGCATTCTTATTGATGACAAAGACTATCGTGAGCGCTCACTTGGATGGCTTCATAGTCATCTTGGGTATGTTCTTCAAACACCGCATCTATTTAGTGGTACAATTTTAGATAACATTCGTTATGCAAAACCTGATGCTACGATGGAGGAAGTTATTCATGCGGCGAAGATGGTTGAAGCGCATGAGTTCATTATGAACTTTGAAAAAGGATATGAGACAGAAGTCGGAGAAGGAGGTTCTCTGCTTTCAGTAGGGCAGAAACAACTAATTAGTTTTGCGCGTGCTTTGCTTTCTAATCCTAGAATTCTCATTTTAGATGAAGCTACAAGTAGTGTAGATACGCAAACTGAACTCCATCTTCAACACGCAATTGATATTGTTTTGCAAAATAGAACGAGTATTGTTATTGCGCATCGTTTATCGACGATTACTAAGGCAGACAGAATCATTGTTT
>CAZZJG010000061.1:3169-5282 GCA_964654395.1 uncultured Candidatus Izemoplasmatales bacterium | reverse complement strand
ATGGTACTTGGGGTTGGCATCAGAGATACCAAAACTATCCACATGGCAGTTTAATCGATAAAGCAATTACAAATCGCATAGAAAAAGAACCCGACAACATGGGAGTAAACGCATCTTTATATGTTAAAACCTAGCATGGAGTTATATTACTCAATTTTAGAAGATATGGAAAACCCCAATATACGCGAAAAAGTAAAAGATTATCACTGGCCCGAAATGCAATATTTAACTTTAAAACTTTCTGGGCAGTGGCACAATATTGATTTACGTTATTCATCTTTCAATGGCTATCCCAAAATTGATGTCCTTTATGGAACTCATTTCGCGGGGTTAAAACCTTGGAGTATAAAAAATAAATCTGTTAAGTCTTTTGCAAAATTTGAAGATTACCAGTTATGGTTCTATGTTTTTGACAACATGATGCAATCAATTCCTCAATTAAGTGAATTAGGAAAATTACGACGCATTCATGCATTTGTCATTAAATTAAGAGAAGAAAAACAATATCAATTCCAACGATTTGATATTCCAGGACTAGACCATCTAATTTGATGGTCTTTTCAATTACCTTGACAGACATAGTAATATATGATAAATTATTATGTGAGATAGAGTAGTGAAAGGAACGACATGAGACAGACAACAACGGGTGAATTAATAGCTAACGCAATATCGCATGGAATTGGCGCATTACTTGCCATTGTATTAATGATTCTTTTGCTTATTAAAGCGCAAGGTGAGATAGAAACACTATCGGCTATAGTATACGGAGTTTCACTGATAATTTTGTATTTATCTAGCACCTTATATCATTCATTTCCAGATAGGATGAAGCGCGTTCGTGCAGTATTTCGTAGGTTAGATCATTCAGGAATTTATTTATTAATTAGTGGAACTTATACGCCTTTTTTACTATTATCAAATCCCTCTTTAAGTACTTGGTTATTACTAGGTGCTTTATGGACGTTAACACTACTTGGGATTGTCTTTAAAGCAATTTGGGTATCAAAATATTTGATGTTTCACGTAATATTATCCATTTTGATGGGCTGGAGCATCCTTCTTGTATGGAGTGATGTTTTACCAGCAATAAGAACAGTTTTACCATATTTAATTGGCGGCGGTCTCGCATACACACTAGGAGTAATTTTCTTCGCTATGAGATTTCGGTACGCCCACTTTATTTGGCATTTATTTGTTTTAATCGGATCGATTCTTCATTATTTAGCTATTTATTATTTATTATAAGTAATTTTAAGGAGATTTATGATTGAGTACATTTAAAATTGTTGTTGACAGTACATTTTATCTGTCCGAAGAAGAACTAAAGCGCTATGATATACGCCGCGCAAGTTTGAATCTAATTGACGAAAGTTCCTCGCATCGCGAACTAGACATACAAAATGACTATGTCTATGAAGCGCTTAAAGCCTGTAGGAAATTGAGCACATCACAGCCATCACCCGCTGAATTTTTACGTCTTTATAATGAAGCAATTGATGCTGGCGCAGATACAATATTTGTCCTCACGCTTGCGCCACCACTAAGTGGCACATACCAAAGCGCAGAATTTGCTAAGAAAATGCTAGATAATCCAGAAAAAGTTCATCTATTTAAGTCAAGGCTCGCTGCTATAGGGAACGAAATGCTCGCTTTAGAATTAGCAGAAATGATTGAGAAGCAGTTATCAAAAGAATCGATTATTCAAAGAATGAACCAATTAATCATGACAGGACATATAAACTTCACTATTGAAAACCTTATACACTTAATGCGATCTGGTAGGTTGTCAAAAACAAAAGCATTGATTGGGACTGTCTTGCGTGTAAAACCACTTTTAGAACAAGACTCTATTGGGAGACTGACTCTTCATGGGAGTGCGAGAACGCATAAAAAAGTCATGGAAATGATGATTAACAATATTAAACAAACTACTGTTGATGCCAAGCAGATTATTATTCGTCTCGTAAGCAAAAATGCAGATAATCATGTAAAGGTGCTAAAAGATTTAGTTCAAAGCCATTTCCCAAAAGCAAAACTGACAATAAATTATTATGTTGGACCAGTGTTTTCGCTTCATTTAGGAACGAATGCATATGGCCTAGCATGGTGC
>CAZZJG010000061.1:0-3159 GCA_964654395.1 uncultured Candidatus Izemoplasmatales bacterium | reverse complement strand
TGATATTTTTACACCTAAAGAGTATTTAACAAAAATAGGAGTGATATAATGAATAAGAAACACCGTATTTTAATTGATTCCACGGTATATCTAAGCAAAGATATCATTGCGGAAAACGAGATTGAAGTAGTCTCATTAAACGTTACTGATGGTACAAAGACGTACCCTGAAGTTACTGTTGATAATAACTTTATTTGGCAAAAACAAGATGAAGGCGTAAATTGGAAAACATCGCAACCAGCACCTGGCGATTTCTTAAAGACTTATCAAAAACTACTTGATGAAGGCGCCGAGTACATATTTTGTGTATTACTTTCAAAAGAAATTTCGGGTACATATCAAAGCGCTCTTCTTGCAAAAAATATGTTAGAAGAACCAGAAAAAGTAATTCTTTTTGATACACAACTTTGTGCTTACGCAACGGAAATGATCGCAATGGAATTAATCGATATGGTAAACAAAGATTTACCTAAAGACAGTATCATCGAAAGAATCGAAAAAATTATTTCAACATCTAAACAAATGTTTACTGTCGAAAACTTATTTTCTCTTACTAAAGGAGGCAGACTGAGCGTCGCGAAAGCAGCTATTGGAACCGTGCTTCGGATTAAGCCGGTAATTGAAGTTCGAAGTGGAAAACTTGAACTCGTAAAAAGTGAACGTACTCTTCGCAAAATATTTGATTATTTTGTCAATCAAGCAAAAAAATCGCTTGAAGGACATTCTTCTATTACATTTTACATTACCAGTCAAAATTCCCTCGAAACAGCGATCAAACTTAAAGAGCGATTACTTGCGGAGTTTCCTGGGAGTAAGTTAACTTTTACCGAGTATTTAGGCCCAGTTTTCAGCATTCATGTTGGAAAAAAAGGGTTTGGGTTTAGTTATTTTGTTGAATGAAAACACCCGTAAGCACGGTGCATACACCGGGCTACGGGGTTTTATTTTAATAACTTTAAAGTATAAGCAATCTTTCCAGCTAGAGGTGTTGTTTTCTTAATTGCTTCATAAGGGCACATTTCTTGGCAACAGTAACACCTAATGCATTTTTGATAATCATAAATAGGTGGAGATTCGCGTCCATCATTTTTAAAGGAAAGAGCTTTTTCTTTAATAGGGCATACCTCAACGCACACGCCACATTTATGGCACAAGTCTTCTTTAATATAAGGTCTTTGGATAAAAAGTTGTCTTATTATCTTCATAGAATTTGTACCTGATTCTTTTAGAATCTCTCTATCGATATCAAAATCAGGTTGGATTAATTCTTCGATTACATCCCCAACAATTTCAATGTTACGGTAATCACCAAGACCATCTTTGGCGCCGAGAATATTCGTTGGAATGATGGATGGGTTAAGATCAATTAAACGGCAAAATACTGCATCTAACGCGACTGGGTCAGTACTTAGCAATATTACATTCATCTTTTTTGGCGTGCCATTACGTGGACCATTTCCTTCCATTGCTACGATGCCATCCATAATATGTAGTGATGTCGGTAGATATTTATTTAAATCAACCAGCATTTGGGCAAAAGAGAAAGGATCTGTAAACCGACTATGCATAAGTCCTTTTTGTAAACCAACAACACAACCAAAAAGATTTTTTACGGCACCTGTAATACGCTGAAACGCATGAGTTTTCATCTTACATACATTGACAATTGTATCATGCGCTAAAACAGCATTAGCGATTTTAAATTGCTTTGATATAACTCCTTCAGAAAAATGTATAGTGCTTCCGTGAAAAAAATCAGCGAGTGGCACATTTTGTTTTTGTGCAACGTCAAATAAACCACATTTTTTCATGACCTTAGTAACGTCGCCAAAACCAGGTGAATCACCATAAGAAAATACATACCCTTCTTGCCTCAATAGCCGAAATACTGCATTCAAAACCTTCGGATGAGTAGTTGCGGCTTTCTTAGGGTCGATACCCACTAAGGTATTTGGTTTTACTAAAATCTTTTTATATTTTGGTATAATCTTTTCCCAACCACCAAGTAAATCAATACCGCGCTGTAGTTGTTTTTCAATTAATAAAGGGTTATATTCTTTCACACGTAAAACAACAACCTTGCTCATGACGTCACCTCATATTTGATTATAACATTCATCCTTGGGTTCAAACAGTCAATATGTTAAAATGAGGCAGGTGATAAAATGAACATACAAGAGTTTTTACATAAATTTGATAATGTAAAAAAAGGCATAATTGCGATAGATGGCCCTAGCGCAAGCGGCAAAAGTACGCTTGCTAAGTTGTTACAAAGGAGATGGAACGCCACTGTAATTCATACCGATAATTACTTTCTTCCAGAACATTTAAAGACCAAAGAAAAATTAAGGAAACCAGGAGAAAATCTAGATCATGAACGGCTACAAATAGAAGTTTTTTCACGCCTTGAAAGTCCAACAATTCAGATAAACCATTTTGATTGCAAGAAACAAAAACTTATAACCAAAGGCTTTGTTCCAACTAAAGGAATTATCATTGTGGAGGGAGTTTATTCGCTGCATCCTAATTATCAAAAATATTATGACGCTAAGATATTCCTTAATGTAGATAAATCAACACAAAAAGAGCGTATTTTACAAAGAAACGGAAAACAAATATTACAAAAGTTTGTAACGCAATGGATTCCTTTAGAAAATCAATATTTTGACGCTTTTAATATTTCCCAATGCGCTGATGTTGCTTTTCAATTAGAAGATTTTACTGATTTTTTAGGTGATTAAATATGCTATATTTTGACTTTATCAATCCATATCTTTGGTATATAACAATCATTATTTTGTATTTTACATCTGTTTTTTTCATTTTCTTGCGTAAAGATTTTATCACTCGTAATCAAAATTACATTCGCGTTTTTATAATGGTTTTGCTTATTTGGTCGCAACTTGCGCGCTATGGTTTTTCGATTATACGGGATGGCTTTAATCCTGAAATCTATTTCCCCTTTTTCATATGTCGGATTAGTTCTTTAGTATTAACATATTATTTTATCACTAAAGATCGCAAAGTAGAATCATTTCTATTTTATTGGGGGATTTTAGGCGTAGCTGGGGTTTTGTATCCTAATGGTCCAATCAGTAATATTGCGAATTTAACAGAAACATTTTATATTGATCATGTTTGAACCCAAGGATGAATGTT
>CAZZJG010000060.1:0-5333 GCA_964654395.1 uncultured Candidatus Izemoplasmatales bacterium | reverse complement strand
AAAATTCCACCGATGACTGAAGCAACGCTTCATCCTGTGAAATTGGTTGCACCGACAGGTAGAGCTGCCAAAAGAATGCAAGAAGCAACAGGTTTTTATGCGCAAACAATTCACCGTTTTCTTGGGTACAATTTTGATGGGACTTTTATGCATAATAAAAATAATCAAATTAGCGCAGATATGATTATTGTTGATGAGGCATCAATGATTGATGTTTTCTTAGCTTCTCAGCTATTACAATCAATTCCTAAGAACAGTAAACTTGTTATTGTGGGGGATGAAAACCAACTACCTTCTGTCGGACCTGGACAAATTTTAAAGGATTTTTTAGATTCTGGCATGATTGAATCTGTTAAACTTGATCGGATTCACCGCCAAGGACAAGATTCTAAAATTGTCGATTTAGCATACCATATCAATCAAGGTCAGTTACCAAAAGATATTAAGAATGTTTATGATGACCTTATGTTTGTCGAAGAAGTGCCTGAACATTTTCAAAAACGGTTGCTTTCTTCACTGTATTACCTCTTAGAACAAGGGTATGACCTTTGGAAGGATGTACAAGTGTTAATTCCGATGTATCGGGGAATTACGGGAATTGATAATGTCAACAAACTAATTCAGAAGCATTTTAACCAAAATGAGGAAAAAGTTGTTTCATACGGAAATGTTGAGTTTCGTATAAACGACAAAGTAATTCAGCTAGTTAACCAAATTGAAGATGGTGTCATGAATGGAGACCAGGGTATTGTGGTTGGTATTCCTGAAGAGGGGGTTGTAGTTGTAGATTTTGATGGCACACAAGTTACATATAAAAAGGGAGATCTTGTAAACTTAAAACACGCTTATGCTATGAGTATTCATAAATCACAAGGGAGCGAGTATAAAGTTGTTATATTACCAGTTTTTCGTAATTATTCAGTCATGTTAAAGCGAAAACTACTTTATACTGCTGTGACGAGGGCGAAGAAAAAGTTAATTATTTTAGGAGAACTTGATAGTTTTTTCAATGGCGTTAGCCAGTTAGAAGCAGAACGACAAAGTACTTTGAAAGATGATTTAATTGCGGCCATCATGAGTGGTGTTTCTGATCAAAAAATGGCTATTAATGATGAAGCTATACCTTTTGAGTATTTAGGGGAAGATTTAAACAATCTTAGTCCATATGATTTTATGGATGAAGAATGACGTGTACAATTACTATATATGAAACAAAACTGGTTGATTTTACCAGAATGGTTGTGTATAATACACTTGAAATCGTTGAAGAAGACAAGTCCTATCATTATGCACCATGCAGAGAGCTGGTGGTTGCTGCGAACCAGTGGGCAGATGAGAGGATGCCACTTCTGAGAGGTTGTAAAACAACCCGTATTCCGCGTTAAGGAACTGGAGTGTCCGCGTTAGCGGAAACAAAGGTGGTACCACGGATATTTGTTCGTCCTTTGAGTGAAGGGCGAACTTTTTTATCGAAAAGGAGGAACAGTCATGAAACACTTAACAACTAATGAAATCAGACAAATCTGGCTGGATTTTTTTAAAGAAAAAGGTCAAAGCGTAGAAGAAAGTGCAAGTCAAATTCCAAATAATGACCCGACGCTTCTTTGGATTAATGCTGGCGTTGCGCCTCTAAAAAAATACTTTGACGGTAGTGTCGTTCCACAAAACCCACGTATTGTAAATGCACAAAAGTGTATACGTACAAATGATATTGAAAAAGTAGGTAAGACAGCTAGACATCATACTTTTTTCGAAATGCTTGGTAACTTTTCGATTGGTGATTACTTCCGTGAAGAAGTAATTCCTTGGGCCGCTGAACTACTTTTTGATGAAAAATATTTTGGTTTTGATAAAGACCGAATCTACATTACATACTATCCAGAAGATTTTGAGACTTATGAACTTTGGAAACAAGTTGGGATAAAAGACGACCATCTCATTCCTAACCCCGGTAATTTTTGGGAAATTGGGGAAGGTCCTTGTGGACCAGATACGGAGATATTCTTTGATCGTGGTGATAAATATGGGCCTAGTGATACAACTTTAATACGGGATGATATTGAAAATGATAGATATATCGAAATTTGGAATATTGTCTTTTCTCAGTATAATGCTAAAGCTAATCTAAAACGTGAGGATTACCCAGAACTTCCTAGTAAAAATATTGATACAGGAATGGGACTTGAACGTATGGCGTGTGTTATGCAAGAAGTTCCAACTAATTTTGAAACTGATACTTTTCAAACAATTATAAAAGGAATCGAACGATTTGCGGCAGAAGCCTATAAAGGACAAATGTCATACAAGGTTATTGCGGATCATGTTCGCACAGTTACTTTTGCGGTTTCTGATGGCGCTATTCTTTCAAATGAAGGAAGAGGATATGTACTTCGTCGCTTACTTCGTAGAGCTGTAAAACATGGGAAAAAACTAGGTATTGAAAAGCCGTTTTTACATAAGCTAGTTGATGATGTTGCGTTAGCGATGGGTGATTATTACAACGCAATTCACGATACAAAAGATATGGTTAAAGGGTTGATTTATAAAGAAGAAATCAAGTTCTTAGAAACGCTTAGTGCTGGTGAAAAAATCTTAGAAAATATGCTTGATCAAGCTGAAAGTGGTGTATTGAGTGGCAAGGATGCTTTTACTCTTTATGATACATATGGCTTCCCATTAGAACTAACTATTGAGTTATCTGAAGAAGCAGGAATAAAAGTAGATGTTGCTGGGTTTGAACAAGAAATGATGGCGCAGAAAGAACGCGCTCGTGCTGCTCGCAAATCAATTTCTAGTATGGCTGCGCAAAATGAAGAGTATTTGTTGTTTAAGGAAGTAGATAAGTTCGTTGGATACGATACACTAGAAACAAAGACAACTGTCTTAAAAGCTTTTGATGCAGGCATTGTGCTTGCAGAAACTCCATTTTATGCTGAAAGTGGTGGACAAGTAGCTGATAAAGGATGGATTTATCAAGCAGGTATTTCGTATGAGGTTTTAGATGTACAGAAACTACCTAATGGACAATTTCTACATATTTTAGAAAACCATAATCTTTCCGATGGTGATAAAGTAGAAGCGAAAGTTGATGCATATACTAGAAATCTAACTAAACGTAATCATAGCGTAACCCACCTTTTGTTTGCGGCTTTACGTAAACAAATTGGTGAACATGTGAGCCAACAAGGATCTAATGTTTCTTCTGAAGGAATGCGCTTTGATTTTAACCACACACGTGCGCTTAATGACGAGGAGATGTTACTACTTGAAAAAGAGGTAAATGATGTTATTAAACAAAACATTAGCGTTGACATTTCATACATGAGCGTATCGGAAGCGAAAGCGCTTGGCGCAATTGCGGAGTTTGGCGAAAAATATGGGGATGTTGTTAGAGTAGTAAACATGGGGTATACGATTGATCTGTGTGGCGGAACACACGTATCTAGTACAAGTGAAATTGAACGCTTTGCGTTATCTTCTATAGAAAATAAAGGTTCTGGTATTTACCGTATTACTGGTCACGCTAGTGATGCAATTGTTCATATCAAAGATCAGCTTAAAGGTTTGAATGATGAAATAAAAAAATTGCAGAAGAAAGCAGATAAGATAGTGCAAGAAATGGAAACTAAAGGAATTAAACTATCATTTGTTTTCCCTAAGGAAGCACCACAAGTTGGTAGTTACCAAGACGTCATAGAAAAGAAAAAAGAATTCCAAACACTTTCAAATCTTGTTAAAGAGCTCGATAAAACATACCAACAAAAGATGAGAGAAATGGCAATTGAAAATGTTGATCAATACCTTAAAAATAAATTAAAAAATGGTGTTGTTGTAAAAACAGAAGGTCTTGATAATAAAGCTTTACGTCCACTTGCTGATAGGCTTATGGACCATATTCAAAATGGTGTTGTTTTTATCGCAAATGTTACAAATGATAAAGTAACATTTATTGTTAAAAGCAATGATAAAAAGCAACACGCAGGTCAAATTGCCAAAAAAGCAGCTACAATGTGCGGTGGTGGCGGTGGTGGAAGAAGTGATATGGCTCAAGCTGGTGGGAAAGATATCACTAAGTTAGAAGAAACACTCGATTGGGTGCGGAATAAATTATCATGAAAACAATCGGTCTTGACCTAGGAAATGCGACTTTAGGAATAGCTATAAGTGATGAAATAGGTTTTCTTGCACGCCCAGTTGAAACATTCCGGTTTGCCAATCAAAATTTTGAAGAAGCATTAAAGCATGTCAAAGATGTAGCTTTAAAAGAGAATGCAAAATGCATTGTACTTGGAATGCCGAAAAATATGGACGGTAGCGTTGGAGAACAGGGAGAAATATCTATTGCGTTTGCCGAGCGTTTGAAAGAAGTGGTAAGTATACCGGTTGTTTTATGGGATGAACGGCTAACTTCAAAACTTGCCCATAATATGATGACGCAACAAAGTTTAAAACGAAAGAAACGGAAAGAAGCTATTGATGCAATGGCAGCGACATTAATCTTACAAAGTTATCTCGATCACCGATAAGGAGGTGTGATTATGAATGATAATCGTTTGTTCATTCAAAGTGAAGACGGAACGGAAGAAGAATTTGAAATTATTTTAACTTTTGAACATCCACAAACACATGTTAACTATGTTGTTTACCAAAAAACAGGAGAAACAGAAGAAGTTTATGCCGCAAGATATACAGAGAAAAATGATATATCTGGTACTTTAATACCGATTGATAGTGAAGATGAATATGAAATGATTCAGGAAGTACTTGACTCTTTCTTTGATGAAGAGGAGTAATAATCAATGATTGATATTCAAACAAAAAGCAACCTAGAAACCGACAAGTTGTTGGTTTCTTTGCGTTTGCTTGCCGAAAAAGAAAATATTCCGATAATGAGTATGGACGGCGTTAGATTTATCGCGCAAATTGTTCTCTTAAAAGATGTAAAAAATATACTTGAAATTGGGACGGCAATTGGTCATACATCGATCTATTTGGCGCAACAAACAAACGCAAACATTACAAGCATCGAACGTGATATAGACATGATGGAACTAGCTAGAAAACATGTTGATAATAGTAATCTTTCTGAGCGAATCAGGTTGATTCATGATGATGCTTTGTTTTTTGACCCAATGCTTATTGGTCCCTTTGATATGATTATTATTGATGCGGCTAAAGCGCAAAACCAATATTTGTTTGAGCGTTATGAGTCTAGATTAAATAAGAATGGTGTTATTATTGTTGATAATTTACGCTTTCATGACGTAACCACTAACGATGCTTCTTCTAGGCAACTTCGTGCTCTAATACGGAAAATAAAAGAGTTTGAGGCA
>CAZZJG010000059.1:0-5361 GCA_964654395.1 uncultured Candidatus Izemoplasmatales bacterium | reverse complement strand
TTATTTATAGGTTATGTTGTAGGTAAGTGGCTTGATAAACTTCTTAATAGTAGTCCTTTAATGATTGTTTTATTGCTTTTTACCATGTCTTTATATGCCGTGTATCATTTAATAAAAATTGCTGGGAAATTGGAGGAATAATGATGGAAGAATCCAATTTAATTATTAAAGCTTTTCCTGTTACGTGGATTGTGACTTTACTGCTGGCAATTATATTATGGGTGTTTGTAAGTAGTCAGTGGGCTTTATCCTTTGTGCTAGGTAGCGCAACAACACTTATGATGATGAGTATGATGTTTAAGTCCACAAGAAAAGCATTGATGCAAAGCCCCGAACAGGCAAAAAAGACGGTTGTGTTTAACTATTTACTAAGATATTCCTTTTACGCATTAGTGCTTGTAATTGCGGGCATGTCTGATAAACTTGAAGTTATCGCAACAACGATTGGGTTGTTTACGTTTAAAATTAGTTTGTATCTAGTTATTTGGTTAGAGAAAAAAGGTGAGAAGAATGCTTGAGTTTTTTGTAGGGTTACCTCCCGGGATTAAATCATCACTTATTATTACGACGATTTTGAGCATTGCTTTGATTGTGATTGGTTTGCGTGTAAAACGTCTTCAACCGTCAGATGTTCCTCATGGGTTATTGCTAATCGCTGTGATGTTTGTTGATATGGTCAATGGGACTGTGAAAAATGTGTTTCGTAAAGAGTGGCGCCCATACGCCCCTCTCTTGATGACGATATTGCTATTCTTATTGTTTGCCAATACTATTTCCTTATTTGGATTGACTGCACCACTGTCTAACATCCAAGTTGCGATGTCGTTTAGTATATTTGCTTTTGCATCTATTCAAATTGTGGGATATACTGCTACTAATCCTTTCAAACGTGCTCTTAGTATGTTGAATCCATTAAATCTTATTGGTGAGATTTCTACGCCATTTGCGATGGGTCTTCGTCTATTTGGTAACTTGCTTTCAGGAAGCATTATCGGTCTAATGGTTTTCCGTGGAGGCTATGAACTTGCTGCTTATGTTTATCACTTAATTGATATTCCAGTTCTAAATGGAGCTGCCTTTGCAGTTATTCAATCAATTGGTCTTGGCATAGGAGCATTTATCCACGCTGTGTTTGATATCTTTTTCGGTGCGATTCAAGCATATGTATTCTTTATGCTCTTTACAATTTTCATGAGTTTAGCGACTGAGGAATGAGCCGGAAACGGATCATGATATATTAATAAATAACAAAAAAACAATTGATACAAGGAGGAACACAAATGTACGAATTCAATGAATTTTTCATGCAAGGTATGGCATTTTTTGGTGCCGCAATCGCTGTATTAACTGGTATTGGTCCAGGGATTGGACAAGGTTATGCTGCTGGTAAAGCAGTTGAAGCACTTGGACGTCAACCTGAAGCTGCTAGTAAGATTCAAACTTTGATGATTACAGGGCAAGCAATTGCGGAAACGACCGGTTTGTACGGTCTTATTGTAGCGATTTTGTTAATTTTCGTTGCATAGTAAACTACATCAAAGGAGGCTCGCAATATGGTAAATGTTGCTGGAGCGATCGAGGAATTTGTTAATCAGGCGCTCGGTGTGAACCTCATTGAGATGGCAGTTCAAATCGGTTCAACTATTGTTCTTTTTCTCGTTGTAAAATTCTTCTTTTGGAATCATGTAACTGATTATTTAGATAAACGGAAACAGGAGATGAAAGAAGAATATGAAACAGCTGCTCGCGCAAAAGAAGAAGCAACCTCATTAAAGATGGAAGCAGAAGAAGAGCTTAAGGAAATTCGTCTTACTGCAAAATCTATTTACGAAGAAGCTAAAGAACTTGGGGAAGAAGAACGGACCAGAATTGTCAAAGAAGCCAAAGAACATGCCGATCGTTTACTCACTCAAGCACATAAGGAAATTGAGCAGGAGTGGGAGAACGCTAAATCAGACATGCAAAACGAGATTCTAGAAGTGGCTTCATTGCTTGCGCAAAAAGCCCTTAAACAAGAGTTGGATGAAGTCACCCAACAACGGTTGATTTCGCAAATTTCGAAAGAGGTTGGGGACGCATGAGTTATGTTGCGTTCCAATATGCGGAAGCATTGTTTTCCCTCGCAATGGATCAAAATGAGGTAGAACAAGTCAAACATGAGTTTGATCAGTTTACTTCTTTGCTGGATCAGGAATTCAAACATTTTCTCTATCATCCAAAAGTGACGAAAGAGGAAAAGAAGGAAGTCCTTTCCAAGGTGACGGATCATACTTTGTTCCGCCATTTTCTGTATGTCTTGGTGGATCGTGGACGATTGTCACTTACACATGAGATCCACGCAGAGTTTCTCTCCATTTATAACAAAAAGCATAAACGACTTGAAGCTACAATCTATTCACCCGTCCCTCTGACAAACAATCAACTAAAACAGTTGAAAGACGGTATCGGGAAAAAACAAGGCCTTGAGGTCTTTATCACAAATATCATCGACGAATCAATTGTCGGTGGTATACGTATCGAGTACGAAGGACATGAACTCGATAAGACAATCAATCATTTTCTTGAAACGCTTGTTCGCGATTTAAAGAAATAGAGGTGAAAGAATGAGCAAAATCAATCCCGTTGAAATCAGTTCCCTTATTAAGGAACAGATTAAAAACTACGGCAAAAAGATACAGACCGACACCGTTGGTACCGTCATCAAAGTTGGGGACGGTATCGCATTAATCCACGGTCTTGATAACGCGATGAGTGGAGAACTGCTCGTTTTCCCAGATGACGTATATGGCATGGTGTTAAACCTAGAAACTGATAATGTAGGTGCCATCCTTCTTGATGAAAGTACAGCAATCAAAGAAGGTGACCAAGTAAAAACTACAGGGCGCATTTTAGAAGTACCTGTTGGTGAGGAGTTAATTGGACGTGTTATTGATCCACTAGGTAACCCACTTGATGGTAAAGGCGCTATTCATGCACATAAAACACGCCCAATTGAACAAAAAGCTACAGGTGTAATGGCACGTAAAAGTGTTAACGAGCCACTTCAAACCGGAATAAAGGTTCTTGATGCACTTGTTCCTATTGGACGTGGTCAACGTGAACTTATCATTGGTGACCGACAAACTGGGAAAACATCGATTGCCATTGACACCATTATCAACCAAAAAGGAAAAGATGTTATTTGTATCTATGTAGCGATAGGGCAGAAAGAAAGCACCGTAGCTGGTGTTTATGAAACATTGAAGAAACATGACGCTATGGATTATTCCATCATTGTAAATGCGAGTGCGTCACAACCATCACCACTACTTTATCTTGCACCTTATGCAGGTGTAACGATTGGGGAAGAATTCATGTTTAGTGGTAAAGACGTGCTTGTTGTCTATGATGACCTTACAAAACACGCGATTGCGTACCGTGAATTATCACTTCTTCTTCGCAGACCTCCAGGACGGGAAGCTTTCCCTGGTGATGTTTTCTACTTGCATTCTCGTTTATTAGAACGCGCAGCAAAACTAAACGATGAACTAGGTGGTGGAAGCATTACTGCACTTCCAATCATTGAAACTCAAGCTGGAGACATTAGTGCATATATTCCGACAAATGTTATCAGCATCACTGATGGACAGATTTTCTTACAAAGCGATTTGTTCCACAGTGGCGTGCGCCCTGCTATTAATGCAGGATTATCTGTAAGCCGTGTTGGTGGTAGCGCACAAATTAAAGCCATCAAGAAAGTAAGTGGAACTTTGCGCCTAGATCTTGCTGCATATCGTGAACTAGAAGCATTCACCCAATTTGGTAGTGACTTAGATGATGCCACTAAAGCACGTCTTGAACGTGGAAAACGAACTGTTGAAATTCTCAAACAAGGCTTACATCAAACGATGGATGTTGAACTACAAGTCGTCAGTATCTTTAGTCTCGTCAATGGTTTCCTTGATGACGTTAAAGTTGAGGATATCGCTCGCTTTGAAAAGGAATTACATCAATTCCTTAAACGCGATAAAATAGGAAGCAAACTGCTTGCTGAAATTGTTAAGACTAAAGAGTTACCAGATACAGAAAAACTCAAAGAAACCATTCAACGGTTCAAACGAGTATTTGTGTAAGGAGGCGATATCATGGCA
Organism: uncultured Candidatus Izemoplasmatales bacterium; assembly: GCA_964654395.1. Taxonomy (GTDB): domain Bacteria; phylum Bacillota_I; class Bacilli_A; order Izemoplasmatales; family Izemoplasmataceae; genus Xianfuyuplasma. The sequence goes on along the minus strand of CAZZJG010000059.1, from coordinate 1,231 downwards.
ACCATGAGAGAAATCCATTCTCGGATTAACGCCACCAAGAAAACTGCACAAATTACAAAAGCAATGCATATGGTTAGTGCTGCTAAATTAAAAAAAGCGGAAAAAGCGATCAAAGAATATCACCCACTCATGCATAGACTTCATCAGATGATTGATAAATTACTCGAACAAGATGATATACAACATCCGATGCTTACAAAAAGAGAAGTACAGAAAACTTGCTACATTATTGTATCTTCTGACCGTGGTTTAGCTGGGCCATATAATAGCTCTATTTTTAAAGCGTTTGAAGCATATGTGAAAAAACATCACAAAAGTCATGATGAATTTGTCGTTGCTCCTGTAGGATACAAAGCTATGAGCTTTGTAAAACGCAATAACTATCCGCTTCTTCATGAAGAAGCAATCCATGTGCGTGATGATATTCAATTTTTGGATATAAAACCTGTAACGCGAAAAATTATGGATGATTACATCAAAGGAGAAACCGACCAAATCATAGTTTTTTACAATCACTACGTGAATACAATTACACAACAAGTTGAGCATACACTCATACTTCCTATTACGATGCAAAAAAGTGATGAACAGGAAGTAGTGGAAGAAAGCTTAAAAAAGATTTATACGTTTGAACCAAACCCATCTGCTATTATTGATGACTTGCTTCCCATGTATGTTGAGAATATGTTATATGGCATTATTCTTGATGGAAAAGCAAGCGAACATGCATCGCGGATGACCGCGATGAAAAGCGCGACGGACAATGCGGAGGATGTTATTAAGACATTACGCCTTCATTATAACCGCGCCCGTCAAGCCGCTATTACAATGGAGTTGACTGATATCATTGGCGGCGCCAATGCAGTCAACTGAGGAGGAAGAATATGAACATAGGAAAAGTCATGCAGGTCACTGGACCCGTTGTTGACGTGCTCTTTGAACAGGAATTACCAGAGATAAATCATGCGCTAACTATCGACGTTCCTGCCGAAGAAAATAATGGCGTTGCGATTCACTTAACGCTGGAAGTGTCTTTGCACCTTGGAAACAACGTGGTACGTACCATCGCCATGGATGGAACGGACGGGTTGGTCCGTGGCATGAAGGTCATAGACACTAAAAAACCCATCAGTGTTCCTGTTGGGAAAGCGACGCTTGGTCGAATCTTCAATGTTCTTGGAGAAGCGGTTGACGGAAGAGGTGATATTACTGCTGATGTCAAGCGCAATCC
>CAZZJG010000058.1:0-5364 GCA_964654395.1 uncultured Candidatus Izemoplasmatales bacterium | reverse complement strand
TACTATTTTATCTAAATCAAGAACGAAAAAAGCAAAATTCAAATACAATCATTTTACATATGACAAAAGAGGATTTTGCGCGAATGCTACATGTTCAACGCCCTTCTCTTTCGCGCGAACTATCAAACATGAAAAAAGAAGGCCTAATCGATTATAATCGAAGATCTATCACAATTCTTGTTTAAAGTAATGTTTACAGTCCTTAAAGAAAAGTATTCTCAATTGAGCTGAAATACGTGTGTTTTGAGATTTTTTTAATGAAAACTTTATGAAAATTTGCAGATAATAACTAGTGGTCAATGATATATATATCATTGACCACTAGTTATATTAAACTGTTTTTTTACAACGGTTTTCCCATTAATTTGAACAGAGATTTCATGTATACCAGGTCTTATAGTTCTCGTTGATAATTGTTTAAATTCACGTTTTCCATTTAAAATGATTTCACCATGTGCATTTTTTATCGTTTTCCATTTGTATACTTTCTTACTGGTAGATAATTTAGTTGGATACGTTATAGCGTAATCTACAACTAAGTTAGTTGGTTTTGTGATAAATAAATTCAGCCTAAAAGTTAGCGTTTCACCAATGTTTAGAGTGCCTTTAGCGAGCACTAAATCAACTGTTGAGATTGGAACATTTTGGGGGTACCCTAGATATTCAAATGCTTCTTTTTGTTTATTTTTAATAGCTGTGCGTAAGGCATGCTTTTCAATATAGTCTAAATCAGGTGGTGAGCTTAATTTTTTTCTCCACTCCTTTAGTATATTCAACACATAAAAAAGATCGATTTTTGATATATCATTGAGATGATTTGCGACGCTGTGTGTTACGTACCGTTCATGGTCTTGGAAAAGCATATCTAGAATTGGTCTTGTTTTATGATAATCAAGTGTAGTTTTACCACTCCATGGGAGATTAGGCCTTGTTCCTTCACTAGCCAATCGACGTTTATGCAAATTATTGCTTTGTGCAAATTCAATCATTTTTTTAATTGTTCGATCTGGGTCATATTCAAGAAAAGGTCTTACGGCAAATTCTGCGGTAAAAATATGTGTAAGGTCCGCGAGGGTATCTAATGCTTTTTCTATGTAAGGTTCTTGACACCCCTCTAAAACGATAACATGAAGCATCGACCCATATATAAATCCCCCTGGTTCAGCATTTTTAAATGCTGATAGTAATATTTGGCGATTCTTTTCAAAATCACCTGTTAGATACTCTTTCAAGAGCACTCCGACGGACGTCATGCATTTCATAAGTTCTTTCTCTTCTATTATTTTGAGCGCCTCTAAACGGAACTCTTGTGCTTTAAATTGAGGAAATACTTGTTTGATTCTTGTAGCAAGTAAGTTCAAGTTTGTTTCATTGAACTGTGAATCTTTGTATGTCATGTTTACCCTCCTATAAAGGAAGGAGGCCTATTAGACCTCCTTAGTAATTATTGTTCCTGCTTGTTGGTGAAAAGCTTTTGTTGCATTATTAAGAGAAGCTATGACGGCTGTACCACCTTTTTCAGCAAATCTACATGTAGCTTCTATTTTTGGTAACATGCTTCCAGGTGCGAAATGACCTTCTTTTATGAGTTGCTTTAATTGAGAAGTTGTCACTTTGTGTAAAGCAGTTTCTTTTTCTGTTCCAAAATGTATGTAGACGTTGTCTACGGCAGTCAATATAATTAAGTAATCGGCACTGATGAGCTCCGCAAGTGTTTCAGAGGCATTATCTTTGTCAATTACTGCCGCACCCCCCTCTAATTGACCCTCTTTATCAATGACTGGTATTCCGCCACCACCTACGGTAATAACGACATGTCCTTGTTTTAGTAAACTTTTGACCATGTCTTTTTCGATAACATCGATGGGTTTAGGGCTAGGCACAACTCTTCGATATCCTCTTCCAGCATCCTCAACCATTGTATAACCCATTTCCTTTGTAAGTCTATCTGCTTCTTCTTTCGAATAGAATTGTCCGATAGGTTTTCTTGGGTTTTGGAATGCTTCATCTGTTGGGTCAACTAATACTTGCGTAACGAGTGATGCGATTTGTTTTTCAATACCACGATTACGCAGTTCATTACCAATTGCATTTTGCATGTGATATCCAATGTAGCCTTGACTCATCGCACCGCATTCAGGAAATGGCATATTTGGTGTAGAAGAACTTTCAGTAAACGCGAGATTAATCATACCAACTTGTGGACCATTCCCATGAGCAATGACTACTTCATGTCCTTCAGAGATCAAATCAACAATCGGTTTTGAGACGTCGCGAAGAAGCTGTTTTTGTTGTTGCGCGTCCTTCCCTAAGGCATTCCCTCCTAGTGATACAACATATCTACCCATTGTTATCACGTAAAGTAGCGAGCATGACCGCTTTGATAGTATGCATTCTGTTTTCAGCTTCTTGGAAGACCACCGATTGACTAGATTCGATTACCTCATCTGTAACTTCCATTTCACCATTTTTTACAGTAGGATATTTTTCTCCAAATAGTGAAGCAATTTCACTTCCTACTTCTGTGTCTTTACCGTGGAATGCTGGTAGACAATGCATAAAAATGGCATCTTTATTTGCGTTTTTCATCATCTCACTATTTACTTGATACGTATGCAAGAGACGAATACGCTCGTCCCACACTTCTTTTGGTTCGCCCATAGATACCCAAACGTCAGTGTAGATAACTTGTGCGTTATTTGTACCTTCTTGCCAATCTTCTGTGAAAGTAATTTTTGCGCCAGTTTCTTTCGCAATTTTTTGACATTTATCAATAAGAGCTTGTTCAGGCCATAACTCTTTGGGAGCCACGCCAGTAAAGTGCATTCCCATTTTAGCAGCACCAATCATTAGGGAATTCCCCATATTATTTCGGCTGTCACCTACGTAGGTAAATCGGATTTCTTCGAGATGTCCAAAATGCTCTTTTATGGTTAAGAAATCTGCCAAAATCTGCGTTGGATGATATTTATCCGTCAAACCATTCCAAACAGGTACCCCTGCGTGCTCTGCTAATAGTTCAACATGTTCTTGTTTATAACCTCTAAACTCAATACCATCATACATTCTTCCTAACACTCTTGCGGTATCTTTTACTGACTCTTTCTTGTTCATCTGTGATCCAGATGGACCAAGGTATGTCACTCCCATTCCCAAATCATTCGCCGCAACTTCAAAAGCGCAGCGAGTGCGCGTAGAATCCTTTTGGAACAAAAGCACTACATTTTTGTCGCGCAATACTTTATGAGGGACTCCATCATATTTCTCTTTTTTAAGTTTTGCGGATAAATCCAATAAATAATGAATTTCCTTAGGTGTGAAATCTAGCAGTGTAATGAAATTTCGCTTGTAAAGATTCATGTTCATTCTCCTTTTCTATCTTCTATGTCTTCACGATATAGAGGCATAGACATACATCTTGGGCCTCCTCTACCACGTGAGAGCTCACTAGATGGAATTTCTAAAACTTTGATTCCTTCTTTTCGTAATAGTTCATTTGTTACATGATTTCTAGAATATACCACTACAACTCCTGGCGCTACCGCAAGAGTATTTGCGCCATCATTCCATTGTTCTCTACCGGCAGTCACAAAATCATCGCCACCAATATTAATTAGAGTAACCTCGCGTTTAAGGTGCTTTTCTAAAATCTCTTTTAATCCAATTTCTAGTTTAACAACATTCAAATCTCTTTCTTTAGAGTCACCTTTTGTGATTTCAAAGACTGTCAGAGTTTTCATGGTTCCTGGATGTATTGTGAATTTACCATAATCAACTTGCGTCATAATAGTATCTAAGTGCATAAAAGCTCTTGTTTTTGGTATGTTAAAAGCAAGAATGGTTTCAAATGAAGAATGTTGTTTAAAAAGTTCTCTCGCTAATGCTTCAATTGCGCGGGGATCTGTCCGTTTCGAGATTCCTACAGCTAGCGTTTTTTCGTTGAGAACTAAGATATCTCCACCTTCGCTTTTCCATCTAGTATTACGTGTTTTATAACTTGGAATAAACTCATTTTCAAACCGTGGATGGTATTTAAAAAAATATTCAGAAAGAAGCGTTTCTCTACTTCTAGCAGCTGTCATCATATTGTTAATACATACACCGTTTCCGATACTAGCAAATGGGTCGCGTTGGAAAAGAAGATTAGGCATGGGGTCAGTATAAAAAGGATACTCGTTTTCTAACATGTCGTGAATCGAAAAAGCATGTTCTATTTGAATATCATGTGTGCGAATCCCTTCAATCATCGCACTAACCATTGCGCTATTGTCCATTTCTCGCAAATGATGATATAATCCAGCTTTAACGTGTTGAGAAAGTACATTTGACTCTTCAATAAATTGATTAATAAAATGATCTCTAACTTCCGGATGATGATTTAAGGCTTCCACAACTAGATCTTTGATGTATAATACTTCAACACCATTTTCGCGTAATACGTTAGCGAATGCATCGTGTTCTTCCTGGGCAACCTTCAAATATGGGATATCATCAAATAATAAGCGCTCTAACAGGTCGGGGGTTAGATTTTCTAATACTTTACCAGGTCTATGTAGTAAGACTGTCCTAAGTTGTCCAATTTCGGAAAATACATTAATCTTCATTGTAACTCGCCTCTTTCATCAATATATATTCGCGGAACACGTTTCCCAATATCACAAATCACTTCATAATTAATTGTGTCAAGCCTCTTTGCAATTTCATCAATAGAAACAAGGCCTCCCATCAACACAACTTCATCTCCTTGATGAACAGTTTCATCTACTTTAACAAAGGTCATATCCATGCAAATACGTCCTACAATTGGATATCTATTACTGTTTATTTCTACATCACCAAAAGCATTACGGCGAATAAACCCATCAGCATAACCTATCGGGAGAATCGCGATGTATTCTTTTTGTTTCGCAACATATGTCCCCCCATAACCAAGTCTATCACCAGGATGTAAAATATTGATTTGACCAACTGTTGTAACAAGTTTGAAAGTATTTTGTAAGAAATCATATTTAGATGAAACGGTCAACCCATAAAGGCTAATCCCAAGTCGAGTGTGAGTTGTAAAAGAAAAATCAGGCTCTTTTTCTAGTTGTGACGCAGAATTAGAAATATGAACCATTTCAAAAGGATAATCCAACTTTACTAAAACTTCCTTAAAACGAGTAAGTTGTTTTTGGTAGTAGTCCCAATCTTCATCTGCAGTTGCAAAATGTGTATAGATACCTTGTAAGTTAACATGTTTCATCTGCTTTAGTTCCTCAAAAGCATGGGCAATGTCTTCAATAGATCGAAATCCCAATCGATGCATACCAGTATCTATTTTCAAATGAACAGTTAACGGTTTTTCTATTTTTCGTACATTAC
>CAZZJG010000057.1:0-5372 GCA_964654395.1 uncultured Candidatus Izemoplasmatales bacterium | reverse complement strand
TCAGTTCTTCATTAACCTTTTGAAAATCTGCCATTACCTGATTTGCTGTAATTGGGTCAAGAGATGCAACTGGTTCATCAGCTAAAATAATACTAGGATCTTGCGCAATTGTACGAGCAAGTGCTACACGTTGTTGCTGACCACCAGAAAGTTGATCTGCTCGCATATACGCTTTTTCTAAGATACCAACTTGATGCAATGCTTCGAGTGCTTTAATTTTGTCACTTTTGCTGTAGTAGCCAACAAGTGTTTGAAATAAAGACATCTCAGCAACACGTGCAGCTAGAACGTTTTTAATGACAGTAGTTCTACCAATAAGATTGAAGGATTGAAACACCATTCCAATCTTGCGTCGAAACTTACGTAATTCTTCCCCTTTCAAAGATGAATCAACTTTAGTTCCATTGACAACCAACGTACCTTCAGTTACGTCAATCATCTTATTAATCAGTTTGATTAGAGTTGACTTTCCTGCTCCACTTAATCCAATCACAGCCACGAAATCTCCTTGGGGTATTTCAAGTGATATGTCCTTAAGTGCGACAGTTCCATTAGGATAGGTTTTACCAACATGTTCAAATTTGATCATATTACTCCTACTTTCTAAGTGGTTTTTCGGTAATCAAAGTTATTATACTACAACAACCTCACATTGAGAACAAAAAAAAGGCTCATTTTTTATGAGCCTTTAAAATGCTTCTAAAATACTATTCGCCACCAATTAGGTTTTGAGCTTCGCGTTCTTTATCATAGTCACTGTCTTGAGCAATTTGATAGCCTTCATGGCTATAAATTGCGATGACTTCTTGTCCAGCTTCAGTAGACGCGATATTGATGAATGCTTGTTGGATAGCAGCTTTCAAGTCAGCATCAACAAGTTCATTAGAAACAGCGATAGTATCATTGTAGATGCGGTCTGTAACACCGATAACATCTGTATCTTCCCAAATGGTGTTAGTCATGCCGTATCCACCATCATCAGTTGATTGCCATGCACTTTCATATGTACGGCGAGCATCAGCGTAGAAAGTACCAACATCACAAGTTCCAGCAGCAAGTGAGCTCATAGAAGCACCATAACCACTGGTTTGGATAACATTTTCACTTGGAAGGTCAGCGAATGTTTTTCCATCAAAGTTTTCCATCAACCAAAGTGTTGGATAGATATAACCACTAGAAGAAGTAGCGCTACGCACACAGAATACTGCATCTTGTAAATCTTCCCATGTGAGAGCTATGCCATCATTTACTTTTGCAGCAAGTTCTTGACCTTTTTCACTCGGACCAACAATAAGAAGTCCACGATAGAAAGTAACTTGTTCGTCAACACCAACGATTGGTTCATTATTGTTCCATTCAATTGGATCTTCAGATTCAACGCTTAATCCAGCACGAGTTGCAGTTAAAGCAACGTCGAGAATTTGGTTACCAGAATCATCTTGAGCATACAAGACATATGTTCCACCAGGTAAGAATCCGATTTCTGCTTGACCGGAAACCATTGCTTCTGCAGCTGCTTCGTAGGAGCTACCAACAAAGATATCAACTTTATCATACTCATACCCTTGTGCAGCAAGTTCGTCAATTAGCATTTGTTTCAATGGTTCAGTTGCAGCTAAAATTTCTGCTGCGTCCCTTGAAGGAACAAAATACACAGTCAAAACCTTTTCTTGTTTACATGCACTGAGAGAGAAAACAGCGAATGCAGCAAGAACCAATAAAGCAAGTTTTTTCATAACTCCTCCTCAATTATTTAATTTTCATATTTATATCATAACATTTATTGTTTCTCAAATCTATCTCAAATTAAAAAAAACGAAACAAATGAAATCATATGTATATTGAAAATAGTGAAAAAAGATAAAAAAACCATTTTACAATTGACTCTCTTACGTCACGTTATAAGAAAAATTTCTTTACAATAATACAAGTATTATGAACAACATTAACCCTAGGAATTTTTCTTTTGGCATATCAAACAGTTATATAAAAGACTTATGTTATAATTATTATAGAAAACGTCTCTTAAGAGAGAAGGATGAAAAATGTCAGTTGTAGATCAAAATTTTGTTTTATCAAATGGAGTAAAAATACCAAAAATAGGGCTTGGCACCTGGCAAGTGAAAGAGGGAGAAGAAGTCTACAATGCTGTTTTAACAGCTTTAAAACAAGGATATCGCTTAATTGATACCGCGCAAGGTTATGGTAACGAAGAAGGTGTTGGTAAAGCAGTAAAAGACTCTCATATTCCACGTGAAGAAATTTTTATTACGACAAAACTGGAAGCACATATCAAAACATATGAAAGCACAAAAGAGGCTTTCGAAAAATCATTACAACGTTTACAACTTGACTATGTCGATTTATTTCTAATTCATGCTCCTTGGCCTTGGAATGAAATAGGAAAAAACTGTGATGAAGGAAACCTACGCGCGTGGAAAGCTATGGAAGAGATTTATAAAGAAGGAAAGGCAAAAGCAATCGGCGTTTCTAACTTTGAGCCAAAACATATAGAAAATCTTCTTAAAAACACAGAAATCCCGCCGCATGTAAACCAAATTGGTTATTTTATTGGGATTGACCAATCCAAGACAATTGATTATTGTAGCCAAAAAAACATCTTCATCGAAGCATATAGTCCGCTTGGAATGGGATACCTGCTAGACAATAAAGATATTGGTATGACTGCTCACAAGTATGGAAAATCACCTGCGCAAATATGTATTCGTTGGTGCATACAAAAACGAACAACACCACTACCAAAAAGTGTGCACGAAAAGCGCATATGGGAAAATTGCCAAGTAGATTTCAAAATAATAAAAGAAGATATGGCTTTTTTGGATACAATATCTGGCGATCCTCGCAAGTAGAATTGATATCGCCATATCATCAAGGAGTATTATCGAGGAACGAGAACAGTCTGTTGATTTTAGTAACCCCTATTTCTATTTCAAAATTAGTTCTCTTGTAAATAAAGAATTCGCTGAACAAAACATGATTATTGAAGAATCAACATTTGAAGCTTTACTTGATTTAAATGATAAAGTAAGATAAATGATTTCCAAATTAATAACTTACGTAAACAATGATAAATATGATAACATGATAGAAAAAGCAGTAAGGTTTTTTAAATTTTTACTTGTCATATTTAAAAATCATGGTATTATATATATTGCCATGAGCGGTTGTGGCGGAATGGCAGACGCGCTAGCTTGAGGGGCTAGTGTCCATACGGACGTGCGGGTTCAAATCCCGCCAACCGCACCATTATTGGATTTTCAAGTTTATTTTTTCGTCAAAAAAATAGACTTTTATTTTTCCCTAACAGTCGTTTTTTGTATTCTAGACAAATCAGCGATCTATGCTATAATGGGTTTGCATGCATCCGTAGCTCAGCTGGATAGAGTGGGACCCTCCGAAGGTTCAGGTCGCAGGTTCGAGCCCTGTCGGGTGCACCAATGGAAGGTTACTCAAGTGGCTGAAGAGGCGCGCTTGGAAAGCGCGTAGGTCGGAGACGGCGCATGGGTTCAAATCCCATACCTTCCACCACGGAAAACACACGCCATTTTATGGCGTTTTTTGTTTGCGTTTTCATTATGATTCCGTGTGACATACAACCTTATGTTAGTTATAATGGCTTAGGAGGTTGATTTTATGAAAGCTTTCGTTTCTATGTTGCCGATATTACTTCCTTTCATATTATTAGTATTGATGCGACAAAGCGCAAAAAAAGGTATGACAATTACATTCATCGCTATGATGGTTTCTTCATATATATTTTGGCAGATGGATTTATTAGTCTTAAGTGCATCCATCATTCAAGGGTTGCATAAGTCATTTGCGATATTAATCATCTTATTTGGTGCCATCTTTATGATGAATGTCATGAATGAAACCCATGCTGTAAACAGAATCAATCTTGGTTTTAACAGATTAACAAAAGATATGAGAATTCAAGCAGTGTTAATTGCCTTTTTATTCGGCGCTATAATAGAAGGAGTCGCTGGTTTCGGAACTCCTGCCGTAGTTGTCGCACCCTTACTTGTAGCGCTAGGATTTGAACCGGTCGCAGCAGCAACACTCGCTCTAGTTTCCAATAGCGTACCCGTACCTTTCGCGGCAGTTGGAACTCCCATTCAAATAGGACTTGGAAACATCTCACAAGAACCGTTATTTTTAAATGAAGTTGGTATATTTATAACTTCCATAGACTTTTGGGTAGGATCATTAATTCCTACAATCGTTGTTTATATGTTGTTACTATTTTTCCATAAAAATTCAACTATTCGTGATTACCTAGAAATTACTCCCTGGACGCTACTTATTGGATTTACATATGAACTAGTAGCAACAATTACAATTCATTTAGTTGGTTATGAATTTGTCACAATAAGCTCGTCTATTATAACTTTATTAGTTGCCTTAATCACAATACGCTTTGGCATTCTTATTCCCAAAAACACATGGCAAAAGGCAAAAACAAAAGACACTTTAATTGCAGAATCAAACATGTCGTTATGGAAAGCATGGTTACCATATGGTGTTGTAATTGGGTTATTACTCATAACTCGGATTGTTCAACCAATAAAGCAATTTGTTTTAACTCACTTTGATTTTTCCTTAAACGATATCTTAGGTTTTAATGCAATCGATAGCTCTTTGAAGCTATTGTATTCACCTGGTTTCATTTTAGTATTTAGTGCTCTTATCGCTTGGTTAATACAAAAAGGAGATGAAATAGACTTAAAACATGCTTCTACAAAAAGCTTAAAAAGCATTCAAAGCGCTGCATTAGCATTATTACCAACACTCGCTATGGTACAAATTTTTTCAAATTCCGGCCTTAATAACGCAGATTTACCAAGTATGCCTGTCTATTTAGCTGTGCTTATCGGCGATCATCTTCACTCAGTTTGGCTTCATTTAGCACCTTTTATTGGAGAATTAGGTTCTTTTATCACTGGAAGCGCGACTGTAAGTACCCTCACTTTCAGTCCAATTCAAAATCAAATTGCCCTTGACTACGGATATGTACCTGAATTAATTTTAGCGCTGCAACTAATTGGTGGTGCTGCCGGTAACATGATTTGTGTTCACAATGTTGTAAGTGTATCTAGCGTGGTTGGAACAGTAGGTCAAGAAGGGACAATAATACGCAAGACAGTTATGCCTGCATTATTATATGGCTTTTTAACGGGACTAGTCGCAACGCTAATGTTTTAGCCCTACAGGGCTTTTTTTTATTCATAATTCGTGTTTTTTCCTATAAGTGTTACAATATAAATGAACTGGTATAACAATATTTTCGTAAAAAAATTATAAGCAATAACCCATAAAACACTAAAAAAACAGGAGAAACCATATGAAACAAT
>CAZZJG010000056.1:0-5524 GCA_964654395.1 uncultured Candidatus Izemoplasmatales bacterium | reverse complement strand
ATACTGTGAATCTGCTCCCACTGATTTTTGTCGCTCTATCAAAATCAAGAATATCTAATTCTGTAGCGATATCCCAGTGTGGTTTTGGTGTAAAATCAAACTGTCTTGGAGTACCTACTTTACGTATTTCAAGGTTGTCATTTTCATCAAAGCCAATAGGAATATCTTCATTTGGAATGTTTGGTGTTTTGAGTAACTCTGTTTTGATTGTTTCTTCTAGTTCTTTCAATTGCTTCTCAAGATTACCAACACCAGAGCCTAATCCTTTAATTTCTTCAAATAATGGTGTTGCATCTTTTTTTTCTCTTTTGTATTGACCGATTAGTTTCGAAAGATCATTACGTCTAGCTTTGACAGATTCAATTTCTGTAATTAGTTCTCTTCTTTGTTTGTCCATTTTGATTACATCATATAAATATGTGTAATCGCCACCTCTTCTAGATAATAGATCAATGTACTTTTTAGGCTGTTCTCTTAATAATTTGATGTCCAACATACTTTTAACCTCCTTTGAATAAAAAATCGCCCCTGTATACACAAGGGCGAACATTGTCGCGGTACCACCTTATTTTGAAAAACATATCATGTCTTTCCTCTATGTCTGATAACGGAGACGACCGGGAAGGTTTGCTTCCTCTCAGAGGTGGAATTCGCTTGTATGCATGTTCTGTTTTCACCAACCACAGACTCTCTTTACATGCTTATGCAAGTTACTTTTCCTCTTCATCGATGTTGGTTTGATAATAGCAAAATTTTATTCAGTTGTCAATGCGATAAAATCATCTTCGTTTTCTGTTTCTGGCTCTTGTTTAGGCACTATGGCAATGGTCGCAACCTTGTGTCCTTCGTTTAATTTAATCAACCGCACACCAATCGTAGAACGTTTGCTAATCGCTATTTGGTCAACAGGAATACGGATGATTGTTCCTTTTGTCGTAGTAACAATAAGATCTTCTTTGCCTGAAACACTTCGCAATTTCGCTAACTTACCATTTTTTTCTGTGATTTGAAGAGTTTTAACGCCTTTACCACCACGAATTTGACAACGATATTCATCGACATTCGTTCGTTTACCATAGCCATTTTCAGTGACTACAAGAATTTCACTTTTTTCTTTTGTAACAGTGGTAAAGCCAACTACTTCTTCTTGTTCTTCAACTAATATACCTCTAACACCGCTCGCAACACGCCCCATAGGACGAACATCTGTTTCATTGAAACGAATGGCTTTTCCATTTGACGCACCGAGAATAACATCCCGCTTTCCATCAGTTAGACGAACAGCTAGTAGTTCATCTCCTTCACGCATTGTAATTGCTTTGATGCCGTTAGAGCGAATGTGTTTAAAATCTTTAACTTTCGTTCGTTTGACAACGCCTTTTTTTGTCGCAAACATTAAGTATTCATCTTTTTCAAAGTCACTGATTTTAGTTGCTGCGGTTAGCGTCTCGTTTTCATCTAATTGTAAGAGGTTAATAATAGGTAATCCTTTTGATTGACGGCTAAACTCTGGGATTTTGTATCCTTTCATTTTGTATACTCTACCTTTGTTTGTGAAAAACAATAGATAGTCGTGGGTAGATGCAGTAATTAAATGTTCAACTACATCATCTTCATTGATATTCATCCCTTTCATACCTTTTCCGCCTCTGTTTTGTGTTTTATAAGTCTCAATATTCATTCGTTTACAATAACCAGATGCGGTAATAGTAATGACAACGTCTTCTACAGGAATTAAATCCTCATCTTCAATGTCTAAATCTAAAGAGAGAGAAAGTTCACTTCTGCGCTCGTCGCCATATTGTTCTTTGATGTTTATCAACTGCTTTTTGATGAGATTAAATTGATGTTCTTTACTTTGTAGGGTAAAGCGTAATTCCTCAATGGTTGCTTTTAATTGTTGTAGTTCTAATTCTAGTTTTTCACGTTCTAATCCACTGAGGCGTCTCAATTTCATTTCTAAAATTGCTTTTGTTTGTTCTAAAGAAAGACTAAAACGCTCCATAAGTTTAATGTCTGCATCATCGTAACTTTCTCTAATGGTAGAAATCACTTCATCGATATTATCTAGTGCTATTAGTAATCCTTCCACGATGTGGGCTCGTGCGATTGCTTTGTCTAGATCAAATTGTGTTCTTCTAACCAACACTTCGATTTGATGGTCGATATAATGTCGTAACATATCTTTTAATGTCAACACTTTTGGTTGATTGTTAACAAGCGCAATCATATTAATACCAAAACTGGTTTGGAGTGGAGTGTATTTGAACAAGTTGTTTAAAGTGACTTCTGCGTTAACATCTTTTCTTAGTTCAATAACTACCCTGATTCCATCTCTGTTGCTTTCATCACGTAAATCAGTAATTCCATCTATACGTTTTTCTTTCGCTAGTTCCGCAATTTTTTCGATCATTCGGGATTTGTTTACTTGATATGGAATTTCTGTAATAATTATGGATTTTTTGCCATTTTTATGTTCTATTATTTTAGTCTTAGCTCTAATTTTGATGGATCCATTACCTGTTTCATAAGCATTTCTAAGACCAGTACGTCCCATAATAATTCCCCCAGTAGGAAAATCTGGACCGGGGATGTATTGCATTAACTCATCAACAGTAATATCGGGTTTATCGATGAATGCAAGGAGTGCATCTACTGTTTCTGACAGGTTGTGAGGTGGAATGTTAGTAGCCATTCCTACAGCGATTCCTGTTGCACCATTCACAAGCAAATTCGGATATAACGAAGGAAGTACACTCGGTTCTTTTTCGGTTCCATCGTAGTTTTCAATGAAGTCTATCGTGTTTTTTTTGATATCTTTTAGCATTTCGAGTGTGATTTTTTTTATTCTACTTTCGGTATAACGCATAGCTGCTGCGCCATCTCCATCAATAGAACCAAAGTTTCCTTGTCCATCAACTAATGGATAGCGATAACTAAAATCTTGGGCCATTCTAACCATGGCTTCATAAATGGAGGAATCTCCGTGTGGATGATATTTCCCCATAACATCCCCAACGATACGTGCGGATTTCTTATATGGTTTATCAGGATATACTCCTAATTCTTCCATCCCATATAGTATTCTTCTTTGTACTGGTTTTAGTCCATCTCGAACATCTGGCAACGCTCGAGAGACAATAACACTCATAGCATAACTGAGAAAAGATGATTTCATCTCTGTTGTAATATTTATTTCTTTGATGTAGTCATATTGTTGTGTTTTGTTTTCTTCCACCGGGCACCCTCCTAGATATCGAGGTTTTGAACGTATACTGCGTTCTTCTCAATGAATTCTCTACGTGGAGCTACTTCGTCTGACATTAACATACTAAACACTTCGTTTGCTTCTAAGGTATCTTCCATTGTTACTTGTAACAAGGTTCTTCTGCTAGGGTCCATTGTTGTTTCCCAAAGTTGCTCAGCATTCATTTCTCCTAGACCTTTATAACGTTGAACGCTTGCGCGCGATCCAAACTCTTGAAGTTTTTCTTGCAGTTCGTCATCAGTATAGACATATTCAATCTTTTTACCTTGTTGGATTTTATATAATGGCGGAAGCGCTATATAGATATATCCATGTTCGATTAACGGTTTCATTTGACGGAAAAAGAATGTGAGAAGCAATGTTCGTATGTGTGCTCCGTCAACATCTGCGTCTGTCATGATGATAATTTTATGGTATCTAGCATTATCAATATTGAATTCTTCTCCAATACCAGTGCCAAAAGCTTGAATCATTGATAAAATTTCTTTGTTTGACAACACTTTGTCAAGCCGTGCCTTTTCCACGTTAATTACTTTACCTCTTAATGAGAGAATTGCTTGAAATTCACTATCTCTTCCTTGTTTTGCACTACCACCAGCACTGTCTCCTTCAACGATGTAGATTTCAGATTTACTAGGGTCTTTGCTTCTGCAATCAGCAAGTTTTGAAGCAAAACCAAGTCCATCTAATGGGTTTTTTCTTCTTGTTGCTTCGCGGGCTTTTTTAGCTGCTATACGCGCTCTTGAAGCCATTAAAGCTTTTTCAATTATTATTTTTGCATCATTTGGGTTTTCTAACAAAAATCTACCTAAATCTTCTGTGAGAATATTTGATACAATTTTTCTTACTTCGGTTGAACCAAGTTTTGATTTTGTTTGTCCCTCAAATTGAGGATCTGGGTGTTTTACACTGATAATACAAATTAACCCTTCACGTGCGTCTTCACCAACTAGAACTTCGTCCTTTTTAAATAAATTATTGTTTTTCCCATAGTTGTTTAAAGTTCTCGTTAAAGCCGCGCGGAAGCCCTCTTCATGGGTTCCTCCTTCCACATTGTTGATGTTATTTGTAAAACTAAATATGTTTGATTGATAAGCTGTATTATACTGCATAGCAATCTCGATTACGATGTTGTCAACTTCACCCTCACAATAAATTACTTTTTCATGTAATACTTCGTGTGAGCGATTGAGATGATAGACATATTCGACTATTCCACCATCATAGCGATAAGTGTTATGTTTTGGGTTTTCTTTATCCCGTAAATCAGAAATTGATATTTCAATTCCTTTGTTTAAAAAAGCAAGTTGTTGGATTCTGTTTCTTAGTGTTTCATAATCGTAATGCGTTGTTTCTTTAAACACTTCAGGGTCAGCTTTAAAAGTGATTATTGTTCCGCTTCTATCTGTTTCACCGTGTTTTGTTAATTCTGTTTTTTTGAAACCTTTTTCAAACCTTTGAGTATATTTATAACCACCCTTATGTATTTCAACTTCCATCCACTCAGATAAAGCATTTACAACACTCGCTCCAACACCATGCAATCCACCAGATACTTTATAAGAATTGTTATCGAATTTACCACCTGCATGTAAAGTCGTCAAAATAGTTTCAACAGCTGGTTTCCTTGTTTTTGGATGGATATCAACAGGAATTCCTCGTCCGTCATCTTCTACCTTTATAACGTTATCTTCTTGAATTTCTACACTAATTCTTGTTGCTTCTCCGGCTAAAGCTTCATCGATTGAGTTATCGACGATTTCCCAAACTAGATGATGTAACCCTCTTGGACCTGTAGAACCAATATACATACCTGGTCGTTTTTTTACTGCTTCTAACCCCTCGAGAATCTGAATGTTACTTGAATCATAGTTGCCATTTGACATATTAGTCACTCTCCTTGATGGTTCCTTGTTGAATAGTTTTTATTTCAACTTCTCGAAATAAGTTTTTGTTAATGTGTTTAAGTTCTGTCGTTGTAAATATTGTTTGAACATCTTTGTTAATTACAGATAACAACTTGCTTTGTCGTTTTGTATCTAATTCGCTGAACACATCATCTAGTAAGAGAATAGGATAAATTCCCTTAACCTTCTTAATATGTTCTACTAAAGCTAGTTTTATTGCTAAAACAGCAGTTCGTTGTTCTCCTTGAGATCCATAATAAAAGATGTCTTTTCCGTTTAACAAAATAACAAAATCATCTCTGTGAATCCCAAAATTTGTTTTACCTGATGCAATATCGTATTCGTATTT
>CAZZJG010000055.1:0-5565 GCA_964654395.1 uncultured Candidatus Izemoplasmatales bacterium | reverse complement strand
CGATAATGGCATTAAACCTGATATAACATTAAATTCCAAAAATGATTTTCCTTAAGAAAAAAACGAACCAGTGTTTACAGGGTCTATCTACATTCCATTTTTAAATGAGGCGTTATTAAACAACACCCCCGTCGCTAACGGCGTCTTTATCGATCAACCTGGTTATTACGAACTATTGTGGAATGAACAACAGTTTTCTTTTACCGTTGACCCGATAATTGAGGGGGTAGAAGATGGCGCGGTGTATTCTTCGCCCATTAGGCCAAAAGTATCATCGGGAAGCTTGATGCTTGACACAAAGCGTTTTATTTCAGGACAATTAATAGATCGTCCTGGTAATTACAGGTTATTAATAAATGGCGTTGAGGGATATATAAAGACATTGCAATTTACCATTACATCCAACATGCAAGGAATTGTCAATAACGGAAAATACACTGATGAAGTACAGATTACTTTTAACGGTGATGGTTATCTAAACAATGGGTATGTAACATCACCCCTAATTATTAGTGAAAAGGGTGAATATCTCTTACAGGTGAAAGGAGAAGGTGGTTATTCAGAGCAGTACGCTTTTACTATCGAACAAGATCTAGAAAGTCTTACATTTGCCTCATTCTTGCGCGATTACGATTTGATTATTTTTGGAATTACGCTAATAAGTGGATTCATTGTTTTAAAGAAAAAGTGAACCAAAGAATGTGCTGAAAGCTGTCCTGTGGTATAATCAAGACGGTGATGTAGATGGAACTGATTCCGCTGTTTGTTGAATCAAATTTCCAGATGAATGGTTCAAATATCCGTCTGGAACAATTAGTAAAAAAAGCTGTATCCGAAAGGTACGGCTCTCTTGCTTTGACGGATTCGCGGTTGCACGGGGCTCTTAGGTTTTATCGTCTATGTCAAAAAGCAGGAATCAAACCAATTTTAGGATTACAATTAAAAATAGAAAGTTTAGTTGAAGATACTGTTGGTAAAATCATTGCATATGCGAAAAACAATGAAGGTTATTTGAACCTATTAAAACTTGCCAGTATTTCATCTTATGGTAACGTGCCGTTTGAAAAACTTTGTTCGTTACAATCAGAACTTATAATTGTCATATTGACTGACCAAAGTAAACTACCAGCAATTACTAATCAAAAAAACATGGATCAATTAATTTCATTTAAGTCTCTAATGAATGAATCTTTTAATAACTGGTATGTTTCCCTTTCTATGGATGATGCGATTAATACACAAATATATAACACTTTGCCTACCGTACCAATACATGTTGTTAGATATTTGCAAAAAGAAGATTTTGAAGTACACAAAGTACTAAAAGCAATTTTCAACCAACCAGACACATCTTTACTTAATGAAGAACAAGAAGCATACTTTCCTACTAAAAAAGAATTACAAGAAATTTACTCTCTTTTTCCGCAGGCTATAAAAAACGCTTCAGACTTAGTTGATCAAATAAACCTACAAATTGAGATGACACCTGCAAGTTTGCCGAAATACCCTGTCAAACAAGGAGTGACTTCTAAGGATTATTTGCGCGCTTTAACTATAAAAGGACTGGAAAAGCGGCTACTAAAAACACGTAAAATAAACCAAAAAACCAAATATGAAAGTCGCTTAATGTATGAACTTAAAGTTATCAATTCAATGGGATACAACGACTACTTTCTTATTGTATGGGATTTTGTGCGCTACGCTAAGCAACAAGGTTTCTTGGTAGGACCTGGACGCGGAAGCGCAGCTGCGAGCCTTGTTTCTTATTGTTTAGGTATTACGAATGTTGACCCTATTGAATTTGATTTAGTGTTTGAACGATTTTTAAATCCAGATCGTATCACATTGCCAGATATTGATATGGATTTACCTGATGATAAGCGAGATGAAGTGATTTTGTACCTTCGTGATAAATACGGGATGT
This sequence comes from uncultured Candidatus Izemoplasmatales bacterium, assembly GCA_964654395.1. Classification (GTDB taxonomy): domain Bacteria; phylum Bacillota_I; class Bacilli_A; order Izemoplasmatales; family Izemoplasmataceae; genus Xianfuyuplasma. The sequence continues at coordinate 3,641 of CAZZJG010000055.1, read as the reverse complement.
CCCACGTTGCTTCTATTTGTACATTTGGTACATTTTTAGCTAAATCTGCAATACGTGACGTCGCAAGAGTGCTTGGGCTTAGTGGTGTGTTGCTTGAACAAGTGATAAAAGAAAGTGAAGAGTATCAAAATATTTCAGAAATGATAGAAAGTTCGAAAAAAATAAAGAACATTATTTTACAACACACGCAAGCAAAAAAAGTATTAGAGATTGCATCCGCTATTGAGGGTTTACACCGACACGTATCAACCCACGCAGCTGGCATTATTTTAACGCATCAAAAACTTACCAATCACACCGCTTTACAACCTGGTTTACTCAATATGCATCAAACCCAGTTTGAAGCCAAAGATTTAGAGTCTTTAGGATTATTAAAAATCGACTTATTAGGACTGAAAAACCTATCATCAATTGCGAAAGTTGTTCAACTAATTTATCAAAAAGAAAAGAGATTAATAGATGTTTACCGCATTAGTCTTGATGATAAAAAAACCTTTAAACTACTTCAAAGAGTTGAAACAACAGGTATATTTCAGTTAGAGTCAAAAGGAATGAGACGCTTGTTAGAGGATTTTCAAATTTCTTCATTTGAAGATATTGCGACATGTCTTGCTCTATTTCGTCCTGGTCCAATGGAGAATATTCCCCTATATATCAAACGTCGTAAGCAAGAGGAAAAAGTTATTTACCCACATGAAGCCGTTGAAAAAATATTGAAACCTACTTATGGTATCATTGTTTATCAAGAACAAATCATTCAAATTGCATCTGATTTTGCGGGCTATACATATGCTGAAGCTGACCTACTTCGAAGAGCTGTCAGTAAAAAACAAAGAGATGTTTTACAAAGAGAACGTGTAAACTTTATTCAAAAGGCAATGAAACTACATCGCGACCAAAAAAGCAGTGAAATTATTTATGATTACATTGTTAAATTCGCCAATTATGGGTTCAATAAAGCTCACAGTGTAGCTTACGCTATGGTTTCATATTGGATGGCGTACCTTAAAGCAAACTATCCTAAATATTTTATTTCAGTTTTACTTACATCTGCTTTTGGATCAGTTACCACCTTACGAAATTACATTCGTGAGGGATATCGTTTGGGAGTTCAAATAAGAATGCCAAGCATCAATTATTCGACAAATATCTTTGAACCAGACGGTGAGTATTTACTGTTCCCTTTATTGGGCATTAAACATGTAGGAATTAATACCGTCAATGCAATTATTGATGAACGAAATTCTAAACCTTTCTCGTCATATGTCGATGCAGTAAAACGTCTTTCAAGTTCGATCAACAAAAGAGTTCTAGAAGCACTTATTTTCGCGGGTGCTTTCGATGAATTTGGCTATAGTAGAAAAACAATGATTGAACAATTAGAAAATGTCATTGCCTTTTCTCAGCTAGGTTCACATATTGATGAATCAGAATTCATCGTCCCCGATCTTGGGGAATACGATCAAGAAGACCTACTTCAAAAAGAACAAGATGTTTTAGGTTTTTCATTGTTTCATGATCCTTTGAAGCCTTTTGAGAATTATATACAAAAACATCATTTATTAAGACCTATGCAAATTAATCAACGATATCTAAATGAAACTATCCGCTTTGTTGCCAAAGTATCCAGCGTGAGAGAAATAAAGACCAAATATGACAAAGTTATGGCGTTTCTTGATTGCGCAGATCGATTTTCCGATCTTTCATGTGTAATTTTTTCGACAAACTACCAAATGTATAAACAAGATATCGTTGTTGGTGACGTTCACTTAATCAAAGGAAAAGTAGAAATGAGAAATAAAAAAATACAAATTGTTATTTCTAATATTCAATCTTTACAAAAATGATAGCGGATACATTCTTATCTAAATTGTTGTATCAAGCACTTTGTGCTATAATTGCCGTGGTGGTGAATAAATATGAAAAAAATAGCAGTCATGACATCTGGTGGTGATGCACCAGGGATGAACGCCGCAATTCGAGCGGTTGTCCGTTCTGGGCTTCACTATGGGATGGAAGTGTACGGGATATATTTTGGATATAAAGGACTATGTGAAGGCAATATCCGTAAATTAAGTAGAAACGATGTATCTCGTATTATTAACCGTGGAGGCACTATACTTGGTTCTGCGCGTTATCCCGAATTTAAAGAGATTCAAGTACAAAAAAAAGCAGTCGACAACTTAAGAGAACTTGGAATTGAGGCAGTTGTCGTAATTGGTGGTGATGGTAGTTATCGTGGAGCAATGGCTTTGACAGAGATGGGGATGCCAGCAATTGGGCTTCCTGGAACCATAGATAATGACATATCTTCCACAGATTATACAATTGGTTTTATGACAAGCTTACAAACAATTGTTGATTCAATTGATAAGTTAAGAGACACATCCATGTCCCATGTTCGTTGTAGCGTTGTGGAAGTAATGGGACGCAATTGTGGTGACTTAGCGCTTTATTCTGGCATAGCTGGTGGAAGTGAGTTTATTGTCACTCCGGAAACGGGATTAGATAAGGAACGTCTATTATCTGCTATTAGCCATTCGCATAAATCGGGAAAACGCCATGCAATTGTCGTTGTCACTGAAATGATGACGGACGTATTTGAACTTGCGAAAGAAATTGAAGCACATACTGGTTTTGAAACTAGAGCCACAATACTTGGACACGTACAACGCGGTGGAAATCCTGTTGCATTTGACCGTGTTCTCGCAACCGAAATGGGAGAATACGCAGTAGAGTTAATTCACAACGGAAAAGGTGGCCGTGCCGTAGGATTAAGAGGAATGGAATACGTTGATTATGATATCAACTATGCACTTGCGAAAAAACGTGAAATTCCAAATAAGAGATATGGTTTAGTAGGACGTCTCAAATAGGAGGATATTATGAAACCTTTTACACAAACAAAAATCATTTGTACAATTGGACCAGCATCTGATAGTTATGAAATGATGAAACAACTCGCGATAGCGGGGATGGATGTAATGAGAATGAACTTTTCTCATGGTACTCATGAAGAACATGAGAAAAGATTAAACACTTTAAATCAAGTAAACAAGGACCTCAATCTGCATATTGCCGCTCTACTTGATACAAGAGGACCAGAAATTAGAACTCATGGGTTTAGTGATGGAAAAGCTACAATCAAAAAAGGTTCAGAAGTCGCTATTTATATGAAAGAAATTGAAGGTAACGCAACATCTTTCAGCGTTACATACCCAAAACTTTATCAAGACATGAATGTTGGTGATAAAATACTAGTTGATGATGGATATTTAGAACTAACTGTTAAACGCATTGACAAACAGAAAAAAATCATCTACGCAACCGCTGAAAGCACACATACAGTACGTGACCGTCGTGGGATTAACGTTCCAGGAGTTGTGCTGAACTTAGACTTTATATCGCCAAAAGATTATGAAGACATTCAGTGGGGTTGCAAACACAATGTAGACTTTATCGCAGCTTCTTTTACAAGAAGAGCTAGTGACATACAAGAAATACGCAATATCATGAAATACTGTGGAAACACAGATATCCAAATCATCGCTAAGATTGAAAATAAAGAAGGCGTAGACAATATCGATGAAATCCTTGAAGTCGCAGATGGCATTATGATCGCACGAGGAGATTTAGGTGTT
>CAZZJG010000054.1:0-5709 GCA_964654395.1 uncultured Candidatus Izemoplasmatales bacterium | reverse complement strand
TTTTTGCCGCCTTTATGATTTCTTCATCAGTCGCATCGAGCTTGCCATAACGAATGTTATCTTTAATTGTGCCATTAAATAACCATGTATCTTGTAAAACCATACCGAAGACATTTCTTACGTCAGAGCGGCTTGTAGAAAAGATAGATTTACCATCGATTTTGATGTCACCTTTTTGAACGTCGTAAAAACGAAGTAATAAGTTAACAAGCGTTGTTTTACCAGCTCCTGTTGGTCCAACAATAGCGATAGTTTCACCTTGGTTAACGTGGATACTAAAATCAGTAATCAGCGGCTGATCTTCTCGATAACTAAAAGCAATTTTATCAATTGTAACGTCGCCATGCGCATCAGTGAAAACAGGATTTTCAATGACCATGTCATGTTCCTCTTCTTCATCAAGAAGTTCGAATACACGCTCTGAGGCAGCTATAGTTGATTGAATTAAATTAGAAACGGAAGCTACATTACTAATTGGTTGTGAGAACAAACGTACATATTGAATAAAAGATTGAATGTTACCAAATTCAATTCGACCATTAATAAATAATACTGCACCAACTACACTAATTAAAACATAAACAATATTGTTTACAAGGTTGATTACTGGCATAATAATCCCGCTCATAAACGCCGCTTTCCAACCAACATTTTTAAGCTCTGTGTTTACCTTGTCAAATGTTTTTAATGAGTCTTGTTCTTTACCAAACGCTTTAACAATTGGATGAGCTGAGTACATCTCTTCAATATGTCCGTTGAGATCACCCAATGTTTTCTGTTGAGCTTTGAAGTATTGTTGACTACGTTTAACAATAGGCCGAATTAAGAATATTGAAAGAGGTAGTGTAATAAGCGCAACAAGTGTCATAATCCACGAAATACGCAACATCATAACTAATACCCCAACAATCATTACGACAGCTGTTAAAAGATTGTTTAGGCTTTGTTGCATGGTAGAACCAACAGTATCAACGTCATTAGTAACCCTACTAAGCAGCTCACCATGTGTTTTACTATCGTAGTACTTTAAAGGAAGGCGTGTTAGTTTATCTTTGATGTCTTTTCGCATGCGAAACACTGTGTTTTGCGTTACTCCTACCATGATAAAGTTTTGAATATATGAAAATACAGAACTAAACACATATAGTAACACTAAAATTCTAATAAGGCGAAGAACTTCATCCATATCAACACCCAAGGGAGAGAAGAAGCCTTTATATATTTCTGTCGTAATATCGCCAAGTAACTCAGGTGAAATAATGGTGAAAATAGTTGCAGCAATAGAAAAGCTTACACACCTAATAATTTTAAACCGTTCAGGGCGAAGATACTGCACAAGTCTTTTTAGTGAACCTTTAAAATCTTTTGCTTTTTGGACGCTTACGCTCATTCCCATAGGCCCGCCATGCGGGCGAGGTCCTTTATGCTTTTGGTCTTTATTCATAAGCAATCTCCTCCTCGCTGATTTGACTTGCCACAATTTCACGATATACATCACATGTTTGCAGTAACTCTCTATGTGTTCCAACACCACAAATTTTACCTTGATCAAGCACAATAATTTGATCCGCGTTTTGAATCGTACTTACTCGTTGCGCAACAATGAATACGGTTGCATCTTTGATATGAGGCGTGAGTGCTTTTCGTAGTTGATAATCAGTATTAAAATCAAGGGCGCTAAAAGAATCATCAAAAATATAAATCTTTGGTTTACGCAAAATTGCGCGGGCAATAGACAAACGTTGTTTTTGTCCCCCAGAAAGATTAGTGCCTGATTGACTTACTATGCGATCAAGACTTTCCTCTGTAAGCAGTTCTTTCGCTTGTGCGATTTCTAAAGCTTCATATATTTCTTCATCAGAAGCATCTTCTTTCCCAACTAGCATATTCTCTTTCAAAGTGCCAGAAAATAGCGTTGGTTTTTGTGGGATATAGCCAATATATCGACGCAGCTTTTCTTGTGAAATATCACGTATATCTATTCCATCTAGTAAAATAGCTCCTTCTGAAACATCATAAAACCGTGGAATCATATTAATTAATGTAGACTTTCCAGAACCTGTTCCGCCAATCACCGCAGTAATCTGTCCAGGTTTTGCGGTAAAAGATATATTACTGATTACAGGATACTCAGCTCCAGGATAACGGAAAGTAACGTTTTCAAAAGTAATTTCCCCTTTAACATCAAACGTCGTTAAAGCATCTTTTTTATCTTTAATTACGGGGTCTTCATTTAATACTTCTTTAACACGTTTATAAGAAGCTTGCGCTCTTGGCGTAATAACAAAAATCATCGATACCATTATTAAAGAGAACATAATTTGCATAGCATATTGTAAAAAGGCAAAGATAGATCCCACCTGCAAGGTGCCATCTGTCACTTTAATAGCTCCAAAATAAACAATCGATAAAGAAGTAAAGTTCATTATAAGCATTACCCCAGGCATAATGAATGCCATAAGTCTATTAACTTTTTTCGCAACATCTACATGTTCTTGATTAGCTTTTTGAAATCTTTCCTTTTCGTGATTTTTGCGGTTAAAGGCGCGAATAACTCTGACTCCAATTAAATTTTCCCGAAACACCAAATTAACTGCATCAAGCTTTGCTTGTAACTTTTTAAATGATGGCACTGCTAAGTATGCAATTACAATTATTAATACCGTTAAAATTGGAATAGCGTACCAGAAAATAAAAGATAGTTCTGAACTTTGTTCATTAGCTTTAATAATCCCTCCAATAAGCATCAAAGGAGCCATAACCATCAAACGAAGCATCATGTACACAAAATTTTGAATTTGGATAATATCATTTGTGTTGCGAGTAATAAGCGTTGAAGCGCCAAATTTATTATATTCCTGCAAAGAAAAACGCGTTACTTTTTCAAAAACATAGTGGCGAAGTTTCGTTGCAACGCTGATTGCGATTTGCGCGGAAAAAAACGATGCCGCAACACTTGCAAGAACACTAATAATCGAAATTCCAAGCATCACAAGACCGTGATTATAAATATAAGGCAGATCTTGATTATAAATACCAACATCAATAATTTCTCCGGTATAAGATGGTAATTCTAACTGCGTATAGACTTGGATATAAACAAGCCCAACCACAAGTAAAATAAAAAGCATTTCTATTTTTGTTAGTAGTTTATATTTGTTTTTCATTCTTGTCCTCCCTCTTTGTAGTAATGAATCATTTCTTCGAGAATAGAAATAAACTGTTTGCTTTTCTCACTTCCAAGACGCTCACTCATCTCAACAAACGACTTGTTCGCACTCTTAAAAGCTAAATCAAGCTTCGTTTGACCCTCACTAGTAAGCTTAATAATCGAAATACGTTTATCACTTTGATCTTTATCCCTGCGAATTAGTCCTTTTTGCTGCAGCTTAGAAACAACTTGCGAAATAGTAGGGTGGCTAACATTCATCAGTTGTTTCAAAGTCGTTACACTAACATGTTCCTTTCCTTCCTTTCCCAGCCTATAAGTCAAATAAAGTACCCTAGTTTCAAGGGCTGTCAAATCATTTAACCGAAAAGACTCTTTATGAAGCCGAAATAACTGATGAATTAGATTCATCATTTGTATACCTGTGTGTTCTTGCATGACATCACCTCAATATATAGGTAGGTTACCTACATATTAAATCATATAATAAATAACTTGTCAAATAAAAAAATGACAGGGATATTCCCTGTCTGCGGTGGACCTAGGTCTTTCGACCAGCTCTAATATATTAGTTTTTATCAACTAAATAGTAGAATACGTTCTTGTATTGTCAACTAATTGTGATATGAAGTTTTAAAAACAATTCATTATATTTTACTATAAAAAAATTAAAATAGAATATTATGTGTGAGCATTCCTTTTCTTCTGCACGGATGGACAGGGGACATTGCCATAAGAACAATACACACAACAATCCCCTTTTTTTGGAGTGACTACATTTTTACAAGATGGACACTGCCAAAAAAACTCACAATAGTCAAGTGGCATTTTCTTAATCTCTTTATGGCCACAATTAGGGCATGTTAGTTCACTATACTCTATCATGTAATTCACCATTATCTTTCATTTTAAGTGATAAAAAAACCAACAAAATCATAATAGAACCGGTCATAATGAACGATGCTGAAATAGAAATTTGTTTCGCAATATATCCAATAAGCGGCGCAAATACAATCAGAAGTAAAGATGTAAGTTGTGAATCGGCGGAAAGCACGCCAGCTCGCTGATCTTTTGAGGTGTACTCACCAAATAAATCAACGATTATTGGTTTTCTAATATTCATTAAAATATGTAGTAGAATAAATAAAGCAAACACTACCCAAAGTAAATGAGTGAAGGCACCAATTAATATGGCGGTAACACCAGTAAGTAGATATAAAAGCACTGTGGCCTTTTGTGTTTTTAAATACTTTTGGACTAAATGCGCTTTTCTTGATGCAATTGCGCTAAACATGTATATAACTACATAAAGCAAAGCGGATATTATTTTAACATTTGTATCATCTGATTTGTTAGTAAAAATTAGAAGTGGTAGCGGCGCACTTAATAAAATCAACTGGACAAAGTCTTTTAATACTTTAAAAAAAGCTTGATAAGTACTAGATGAAAGGAGCGTGTAGCGCACCTTTTTTTCTTTGACGCTGTAACGTATTAAGTCTTTGTTTGCTTGAAAAAAAGATCTTAGTTGAAACGATGTTTCCGTTTTTTGATTTAATTCATCAGGATATGAAAGAATTAATAAAATATCAATAACATATGGAACAATCGCAATAATAAATAAAAATGAAACATCTAATTCATATATAAGTAACCCAATAAGGATGATACTAGAAAGCATCGAACCAATCATTGAATATGAACGAGTAAAACCATAGATTTTACTTTTTTCATCTTTCATCTTTTTTAAATCAAGATAGTCCATAATCATCGCTTTATGCGTGCCACTTCTAAAAGCTTCTCCTAAACCAAAAAGCATCATTGCCAGTGTAAAAACAAGGAAACTACCACCAAGTGCAAATAATACAAAACTGATTATATAAAACACAAAACAAAGCACAAGTTCATTACGTTTACCATATCGATCTGCTAATACTCCAGAAGGAATTTCGAACACATAGACGATGATTTCTCTAATAGAATATAATAACCCAATCTCAAACACATCTACATCACTTTGGTATAGATACATCAGTAAAACAGGGTCAAACAAACGTAAATTCTTAAAAAAACCATATAGACCAAACTTAAAGATTTGTTTGTCTTTATACTTCATATTTATCACAGCCTTACTAAATGACTTTTAAAGCTTTGAGTTACGTAATTTTAACACACTTAATAAATAGAAAACAGCCATAAAAATGATTAAAGATAAAAGCATATGCCAGTTTTCAAATTGTTTATTTCCTATCTCAACATTTAAACCATAAATGCTGGCATAAGAATCATAAACTTCTTGTGGCGCATTAGAAAAAACTTTATCAATTGCCCCATCCATAAACAAACGACGCATTAACGTTACCGCACTAGCAGTCGGTAATATATTCATAACCGTTTGTACATTTTTGCTTAAAACACCAATTGGAATATAAATACCACCTAAAAACCCAATAAAAGTACCAACAAGAGTAGAAAGGGTTCCAAACGCGTTTCTTGTTTTCATAAAGATAGAAATATAAAAGAAAAAACTACTGAAAGTCATT
>CAZZJG010000053.1:0-5821 GCA_964654395.1 uncultured Candidatus Izemoplasmatales bacterium | reverse complement strand
ATGTGTCAATCATATCATAATTTTGCTTAAAATAGTTCGCCTCTTCTTTCGCAAGTAAAAGTCGTTTTAAAGTGCGATCAACTTGAAATAGATCTAGTTGTTCACTGCGTTTTACTCTAAACTTTTGTATAGCGTGCCCTCTATTTAAAGTGATAAATTTCTTTACTTCCTTCTCAAAGCGGAGAGGATTTCGTTTTAAATCAGTCTCGATTTTGTCAAACCAGACGCGATACGTTATCTTATGACGGCTGTAAAACCCTTCCGACAGTTCCGAAATCAACATTGTTAGTGGACTGGATGAACCTTGTTCTAATCCAAAAAAACCAACTAAATTCCAATAATAACGCATCGTTTTTTGGGCTATTTGGTATTCTGATATAGCTATAATTTCATCAAATTCTTCATACTCTCCATTTTTTAAACATTCTAAAATTGCCCGCGCTAATGCAAGTTTTTATGTTCCTTCTTGTTAGACGCTTTTTATTACATCAAGTAATCTTTTCATGTATTCCTTAGCTTACCTCCCCACCTGCCTTTTCTATATTATATCACATCACAATTTTTCTGAAAAACATCAATTAAAAATTCATCAAAAAAGAAAAAAAATCAATAATCTCCAATAAAACAGGTTGGTGGTTTGTTATATGAGCGAACACAAACAAAAAGGAGGCAACAAAAAATGACAAAATTATTTGTACTAGGAAGTTTAGTCGCAGGCACATTCGGTGGCGTTGCGATGCAAAACGAAGAAATTAGAGAAGATGTATCAAACCTGTATCAACGTGCACGTCAGCACGTCGTGGTACGCGCTCGTCACAATTTCGTAGACAGCGTAAGAGAAGAAGGATATCCGTATCCACCACAAGATGTTTTAGATCAACTATCAGATGATCAAGAAGCACTAGTCATGACAACAATCGACCAAATCAACGCTACTTATGATTGGGCAAACATGACTGATGAAGAACTTCAAATCGCATTGACAGAAGTCAGAGGCGAAATGAACGACTTATTCGTCGAACTGGGAATTGACCCAGCACTTATCCGTGAACAAGTTAGAGATCACATTCAAGATCGCGTTCATGACTTCATGTTAAACCGCATCAAAGAAGATGGGATCCGCTATCCTGGAGACTATGTTCTCTCACAACTCACAGAAGATCAATTAGCTGAAATTACTGCCCTTATCGATTCTTACAACGCTACTTATGATTGGGCAAACATGACTGATGATGAAATCATCACTGCCCTACAAGATTTCCGTGATGAAATGGCTGCATTAAAAGATTCACTTGGAATTGATTTTCCACTAGTAAACGCTCCTCAAGATAATGCTAGAGGTCATCGCCGCGGATATGGCAGATTTGAAGATGCTCCACAATATGAAATTACTCCAGAAGAGTTGCCTGATGGCGACAACGCATAAAGATTCATTTCTCCTCCAAACAGTAAAAAACAATCAAAAAGTCCCTTGGTAACAAGGGCTTTTTGATTGTTTATTATAGATACAAACTTTTACTTTAATTTAAACAACTTTTTCGCTCTTAATTGCCCACAAGCGGCGTCGATATCGCCACCTTTTTCTCTTCTTAAAGTTGCGGTTATACCATTACTCATTAAGTAGTGATGAAACGCTTTTGCCTTTTTTTCAGAAGTCCCCTTATAAGAAAACTCACTTACAGGATTATATCGTATCAAATTGACATAGACGTTCATCCCAGAAATTAGTTTGACAAGTTCTTGGGCATCATCTAACGAATCATTTACACCATCAAGTAAAATATACTCAAATGTGACTCTTCGATTAGTCATTTTTATGTAATGTTTTAATGCCTTAATAAGTTTTTCGATAGGATATTTTTTATTAATAGGCATAAGACTACTGCGAAGTGTATTGCTTGGTGCGTGGAGACTAATAGCTAAATTTACTTGTTTTGTTTCTCTCGCAAAATCATAAATTCTAGGAATTATGCCAGAAGTACTAACAGTGATATGTCTAGCGCCAATTTCTAAACCAAAAGGATCGTTGATAATATCGATAAAACGTATCGTTTCTTCATAATTGTCAAAAGGTTCCCCAATCCCCATCACGACGACATGACTGACGCGCTCGTTTATTGTTTGCTGGATTGTTAAAACCTGTGATACAATTTCCCCAGCATTTAAATCTCTTTGTTTTTTTTGAAGTCCCGAAGCACAAAATGAACAGGCCATATTACATCCTAGCTGGGTTGTAACGCAAACACTACGTCCGTAATTATGCCGCATCAAAACCGTTTCAATAATATTGCCGTCCGCAAGTTTCAATAAATATTTTTCTGTCCCATCAGCGCTAATTTGCCGAGAAGAAATGGTCGGCTTTGAAATGACAAAATTATCTTGTAAATAGCCTCTAAGTTTTTTGGAAAGATTCGTCATTTGGGAAAAATCAGTTACGTTTTTCTGATAAATCCACTGGAATATCTGTTTAGCGCTAAAAGCTTTAAAGTCGTTTTGAACTAATAGATCTGTTAATTCTGCTTTTGTATAGTTCAATAGATTTTTCATCAAATCACCTAGTTTCATATTTATAGAGATATATTCTGTCGTTATTGTCATAACATTTATAACAATTATGCGTCTATTTTACAAGTAAAAAGAGACTATATCAACTCATGTGGATATAGTCTCATTGTTTATAGGTAAATTTAAATAATGTTTAATCTTTTACCAACAAGCTCAAACTTTGAAACCGCAAAATCAAGATCTTCTTTGGTGTGAGCAGCTGAAATCATAACGCGAAGACGACCGGTTCCTTTAGGTACGGTGGGAAAGACAATACCGGATACGTATACTCCTTCTTTAAGAAGTTCTTTTGAAAACTCCATTGTTTTTGCTTCGTTTCCAATGATGACTGGGGTAATTGGTGTTTCACTATGACCTGTATTAAAACCGAGTTTAGCGAGTTTTTCTTTGAAGTATTTAGCGTTATCCCAAAGTTTATCAGTATACTCTGTACTTTCCAAAAGCATTTTAACGCTTTCCATCGCAGCGGCTGTAGCGGCTGGTGGAAGCGCTGTGCTAAAGAGAAGGGGTCTTGCGCGGTGTGATAACCATTCTTTTGTAACCTTTTTACTAGCGACATATCCTCCGACAACACCAATAGCTTTAGAAAGCGTTCCAATAATGAAGTCTACTCTACCGTGAAGGCCAAAGTGATCGACTGTTCCTCTTCCACTTTCACCAAGAACACCACTACCGTGAGCGTCATCTACGTAGGTAAGGGCGTTATACTTTTCAGCGAGACGAACAATTTCTGGTAAATTAGCGAGATCGCCATCCATACTGAATACACCATCAGTGATGATTAATACATTGCGATACTCTTCTCTTTTTTCTTTTAAAAGCTCTTCGAGATGCGCCATGTCGCTGTGACGGAAAATAGCTTTATCTGCTTTGCTTAAGCGGATACCATCGATAATGGATGCATGGTTAAGTTCATCTGAAAGGATTAAATCGCCTTTATCTACGATTGCTTGAATAACACCGATGTTACAATTAAGACCAGATTGGAAACACATTACTGCTTCTTCGTGTTTAAATGTCGCAAGTAAATCTTCGAGTTGTTCGATTAAGTCATAGTTTCCAACAATGGTGCGGACAGCTCCAGCACCAGCACCATATTTATTTACGGCTTGTATAGCGGCCTTTTTAACACGTGGATGGTTCGCTAGGCCTAAATAGTTATTAGAAGATAGATTGATAACTTCTTTTCCGTTAAGAACGATGCGTCCATCACAAGGACCTTCGTTAACTGGGAGTTTGCGGTAAACTCCATCTTTTTTTAAATCCGCAATCTTTTCCTTGAGGTAATTTAATTCATGAATGCTCATATAGTCACTCCTTTGGATTAATAACGATTTTTCCGCAATTACCACTACCCATTATTTTCATTGCTTCGTCAATTTGACTCATGGGGAATTGATGGGTAATGATCGTATCTAAATCTAAATAATTACCGTCGATTAATCTTTTGACTTCGTGCCAAGTATCATAGATTCGTCTACCAACAACGCCATAGATTTGAATGCCTTTAAAGACAATGTCTTCGGCGACGTCAATATCTATATCCTGTGATGGAATACCAAGCATGGAAAGTCCGCCACCGCGTTTTATATATTTGAATGCTTGTTCAATTGCAACCTTGTTTCCACTAAATTCCCCAATTACATCGGCGCCTTTACCGTTTGTTTCTTCTAAAACGCGCGTTATGACGTCTTCTTTTTTCGGATTAATGCATACATCTGCGCCGAGTTTTTTAGCAAGATCTAGACGATATTCATTGACTTCAATCGCAATAATTTTTCTCGCTTTATATGCTTTAGCTACGTTAACGCCTAGCAGTCCAATTGGCCCACAACCTACAATAACCACGTCTTTTCCTTCAACTGGGAAATGATTCATCGTATGAACCGCATTTCCTAGTGGTTCTTGAATAGAAAGGTGTAATGGGTTTTTGTCAGGTGAATTAATAAAACAGTTCATTGCTGGAATTCTTACGTATTCTGCGAAAGCACCATCGGTGTCAACACCGATAATTTTCGTGTTTTCACAAATGTGACCATCTCCTCTTTGACAGTGTTCACATTCGTTACATATAATGTGAGTCTCTGCGCTAACAATATCCCCTACCTTTACTCTCGTTACACCTTTACCAATTTTGATGACTTTACCACAAAACTCATGTCCCGCGGTAAATGGCAACTTTAAACGTTTTTTGGACCAATCATCATACTGATAAATGTGATAATCAGTACCACACACACTAGCGTAAATAACCTCAATAAGTACTTCATCTTCTGAAAGATCGGAGGGAATAGGTTTTTCCGTATAAGTTAGTCCGATCTTTGGTTCGTCTTTGACAACGCATTTCATCATTTTTGCACTTGTTTTCATGTTAAACTCCTTTGTCAGTGATAAAAACGCTTACATCACGCGTATATTATAACACAATAAACTAAAATGTTAAGGAAAAGATAATATTGTTAACAAAGAGAAAAATGAACCCTATTTTAAGCGTTCATTTAATCAAATATCGGTATTTAGGACGACCTACTGTACCATAGTCAATTCGTTTTTGAATAGTACCATTTTCCACCATATAATCTAGGTATTTTCGAACTGAAACTTTACTGAGATTAGTAAGCTGCGAGATTTGTTCAGCGTCTAACATTTCACCTTTATGTTTTTGGAGTCTTGATTGTATCAAGGTTAGCGTCCCTTCTTGAATTCCTTTAGGAAGCTCAGATGGGTGCGATGTTTGAAACATCATATCGATTTCCCGTTGTGTTAGTTCGTTATTTTCAGAGAACATTTTAAATTTTAATTCACAGCGGTTTACCGCGATATTAAAACGTTCCTGTGTAAACGGCTTAACTAAATAATCAACAACTCCGAGGTTAAGAAACTCACTAATAGTCCGATTATCGTTGATTGCGGTGATCGGGATAACAGAGACGTTACATCCTTCTTCCCGCAATTTTTTTAAAACATCAAGGCCATTCATATTAGGAATATCTACATCTAAAATAACTAAATCAATTTGTTTTCCATACTGTTTGATGTACTCATAAGCGCTTTGACCATCGCCAATTGTTTTAAGAATATTAAAACTACCCAATTCGTTTAGATAATGAATATGAATGTGTGCTACCATCGGATCATCTTCAACAATCAAAATATTGAGTTTCATTGGACCACCTTCCTAAGTAGGATTTCAATTCGTGTTTCTTCTTTTGAACTTTGTACTTTCTTTTCACCATGATATAGTGTTATAACTTCT
>CAZZJG010000052.1:0-5829 GCA_964654395.1 uncultured Candidatus Izemoplasmatales bacterium | reverse complement strand
GGTAATCTCGCGCACCTTCAGGTGTTGATATTGTTAATATAGGTGTTTCAATATCAACAAAGTCTTCTTTATTCAAAAAATCTCGCACAGCTTGAACTATTTTATGACGGATGATGAAGTTTTTTTGTAACACAGGGCGTCGTAAATCGAGATAACGGTATTGTAAACGTGTATCTTCTAAGGCATCAGTTTCATCTTGAATTAAAAGCGGAGGCAATTTTGCGGTGTTTAGTACATTTAGTTTAGATACTTCTACTTCTATATCACCAGTTGGGATTTGTTTGTTTTTATTTGACCTTTCGACAACAACACCTTCAATTTCTAGCACATATTCACTTTTAATTGCATTTGTCTGTTCATATAAAGGATTTTCTGGAGAAAATGTTAACTGAGTAATACCGTAACGATCGCGTAAATCAATAAAAACAAGTCCTCCTAAATCCCTTTTTTTCGCAACCCAACCTTTTAAAACTACTGTCGTGCCAACATCTGTTAAGCGTAATTCACCATTATTATGCGTCCTTTTCATGTCATACCTCACAGTCATCGCAACTATCTGCTTCGCAAGAAGTGCAGTTGTGATTTGGTTTCATTAATTGTGTCAAAATATAATTATATAACTGGTGTTTGGATATAGTAACTTCTTCTCCAGTATCTTGATCTTTAACATTTATGGTCTCATTTTCGCGTTCATTCTCTCCATAAATAGCGACAAAACGAGCTTTATGATTAGAAGCGAGTTTCCATTTTCCTTTCATTCCCTTGTCAAGAAAATCAATATCAGCTGTTAACCCACCAATTCGACAACGTTGTAACATAGCCATTCCATCTTGTTTTTGCTCATCACCAAGAACCATCATAAACAGATGCAAATATTTCGGATCGCCTTTAAAATCAATTGCTTCAAGCGCATACATCAATCGTTCTAAACCAAAAGCAAATCCCACACCTGGAACATCAGGACCCTCGAGCGACTCTACAAGATGATTATAACGACCACCACCGCATAAGGTATTTTGCGCTCCTAACGTCTCTAAATTCGCTTTTACCTCAAAGACCGTATGGGTATAATAATCTAATCCCCGAACTAAGTTCTTGTCAACAACATAATCAATTTTCATACTATCAAGATAAGCCAATACTTCATCAAAGTGTTTCTTATCTTCTTCAGTTAAGTAATCAACTGGTTTTGGCGCTTCTATAAGCACTGGATGAGCTTGATCCACCTTACAATCAAGTATTCGTAAAGGGTTTGTTATATATCTACTTTGACAGTCATTACACAAATGATGGATATTTGGTTTTAAATAATTGAGTAACGCTTCACGGTAACGTTTTTTCGATGGGCCATCACCAATAGAATTTACATGGACAGTAACATCTTTAATTTTTAACGCTCTTAGCAAAGTGACTGCGAAAGCAATTACCTCTGCATCCAGCATTGGTGAATGACTTCCAAATGCTTCAACGCCGAATTGATTAAATTGTCGATATCGCCCTTTTTGCGGTCGTTCGTAGCGAAACATTGGCCCCATATAGTATAATTTTTGAACAGGTAATACATCCGCGTACAGTTTTTGTTCAATATAACTGCGCACAACACCAGCTGTTCCTTCGGGACGCAAAGTATTCAACCGACCCCCGCGATCTTTAAAATCATAGGTTTCCTTACTAACGATATCGGTCTCTTCTCCTACGGTTCTATGAAATAACTCCGTATATTCAATAATGGGAGTTCTAATTTCTTTGTAGTTAAATAACTTACTAACGTTTCTGATTGTTTTTTCTAATGCGTGCCATCGACTAATTTCTTCAGGCAACACATCATAAGTGCCTTTTATTTTACGTATCATGTTCTCTCACTCCTTTAAAAAACGTCCCTAAACAAACGTTCAAGGACGACACATGGCCGCGGTACCACCTTAATTTCCCGTCATGCGGGCGCTTTTTCCGTAACGTGGAACACGTTCCGCCCTACTCACATTTCAGACGGACCCTCAGAAGGGTCTTTCACCGTGTAAACTGCAGACTCTTGCAGCCTAGGAGCCATTCTCTGCGGCAGTTACTGTCGGCTATTTCTCTTCATCGTAGGTTTCATGTAGATTATACTCGATTCAATACAAAACGTCAATTCAAATGGCTCTATTTGGACTTCTCCGATGTCAACATAATACTTACGGGTCCGTCCCCCACTTGATAAATGTTCATATGAGCACCAAAAACACCTGTCTGTACTTTAATCCCTAATTGGCGAAGATGTTCATTCCATAAATGATACAATTCACTAGCTTCACCAGGGCTCATAGCTGACGAATAAGATGGTCTATTTCCTTTTTTCGTGTTTGCATAAAGGGTAAACTGCGATATGCTTAAGACGGATAAACCAGTTTGCATTAAAGATAGATTCATCACACCTTTTTCGTCATCAAAAATGCGAAGCCTTAATAATTTACGTGCTAAATATTGCACATCCTCTAAAGTATCACCATTAGTAAAACCAACATAAACTACTAAACCAGGTCCGATTTCACCTGTTATTTCATCACCAACAACACAACGAGCTCTAGAAACTCTTTGTAGTAATACCTTCATTTCATCATCCTTTCAATTGAATACACGTCTGGTACAATTTCCAGGCTACGAATTATTTTTTCCAATTCTACCCGGTTATGTATGCCAATTTTCAGTTTGATAACTCCTTCAAGTCGTGCATTTGTACTCGCCGCAACTTGCAGTACTTTTCCCTTATTTGATGTTACGTTATTAATGATTTCTGCAAGGACATTATCACGATTTTGCACAACAATTTTAATATTAACTTCATACTGCCTACCATCATCAGGTCCCCAATGCACTTTGATTAGACGATTGGGATCCATTGATTTCAAATTATTACATTCGCTACGATGTACTGCAATCCCTGTTCCTTTTGACACATAGCCAGTAATAGAATCTCCTGGAATTGGTGTACAACAATTGGAAAGCTTCACAGATGGTGTTTTTAGCCCTTCAACGACGACATTTGTATCCCCTGATGGGCGGAATAATCTGCTTTCGTTGATGCGATGAATCAAATCTTCTTCACTAAAAGATTCTTTTTCAAATAAAGCATTGAGTGCAGAAACGGGAGATATAGTGTTTTTCCCGATTTCATAGTACAAATCTTCTAAAGAATGGATACCTTTTTTTCCAAATTCTTGATCTATTTCTTTATTCGTTACTTTGAGCGTAATACCACGCTGCGACAACTCTTTTTGGAAATCTTCTCTTCCAATATCAAGTAACAAATCTTTTCTCTTTTTGTTCAAATAACTACGAATTTTTGATTTAGCATTGGACGTCTTTACAATTTTTAGCCAGTTATCATTAGGTCCAAAGGAATTCGCACTTGTCTTAATTGAAACAATATCACCCGTTTGAAGCTTATAATCGAGCGGAACAATTTTTTCATTGACAATTGCTCCTACTGTTTGAATACCAACTTGTGTATGGATGCGAAAAGCAAAATCAAGTGGTGTTGAACCAGTCGGCAAATCAATTATATCGCCATCGGGAGTAAACACATATACATTTGAATGTAAAATGTCATCTCTTAATACATGAACGAGATCACCAGCGTTATCACTTTCAATAGTGAAATTGACAAAATCACCGTACCATCTTAGTTTTTCTTTTGCGAGAGCATTAATTTTGCCACTTGACAAGTTCTCTTTATAAGCCCAGTGAGCTGCAACACCAAATTCAGCTATTTTATCCATTTCCGGTGTGCGAATTTGAATTTCATAAACCTTCCCGCTGGAAATAACGGACGTGTGCAGAGATTGATATAGGTTAGGCTTTGGCATAGCGATATAATCTTTAAACCTATTTGGTATAGGTGTGTATTTAGAGTGAATAATACCGATAGTTTGATAACAGCTTTCAACGTTTTTTACAATCACGCGCAAAGCTAGTAAATCATATATTTCCTCAAAGTCTTTATTTCTTGTAACCATTTTTTTGTATACTGAATAAATGTTCTTAATTCTACCTTTTACAGCACATTCAATATGGTGTTCGTTAAGTAGATATTCAAGATTTGTGCGCATAGAATTAAGATCTCGCTCACGGTTTGCGCGCGTATCAGCTATTAATCTAGCAATTCGTTTATACGTATGAGGTTGTAGATATTTAAAAGAGGTATCTTCTAACTCCGCTTTCATGACATACATACCGAGTCTGTGAGCAAGCGGTGCATAAATATCCATCGTTTCTTTCGCAATTCGTTTTTGTTTTTGTTCGTTCAAGGATGAAAGGGTACGAATATTATGTAAACGATCAGCCAGTTTAATTAAAATAACACGTATATCCTTAGCCATTGCGACAAGTAATTTTTGATAGTTCTTAGCTTGCGCAAGGACTTTCTCCTCTTCGGTATCTTCACCTTGTTTGTACTTATATTTACCAAGCTTTGTCACGCCATCAATTAAATCAGCTACTTCTTCGCCAAACCGTTCGACAATATCATCTCGTGTTGCGATTGTATCCTCCAAGACATCATGTAAAATACCCGCCATGATCGTGGTGGGGTCAGTATGATAATCGCTGAGAATCAATGCAACATTAAGCGGATGATGGATATAATCTTCACCGCTTTTCCTGTATTGTCCTTGATGTTTATTTTTTGCGAAGTGAAAGGCTTGCTCAATCTGTTTAAGCTGCGCCTCATCAGATATATAACTTCGCAAGTTTTTCATCAAGTCGTCGAACAAGGTTTGAGCCATCGGATTACCTCCTAGAACTTCATCAAACTAAGCACGTTATAATCTTTTAGTTTTTCAATACCATTTAGTTCTGTAAGCTCAATCAAAAACGCAATTCCCACAACATCTGCGCCACTTTTTTTAACAAGTTCAATAGTTGCCTCAATAGTGCCACCTGTCGCTAAAAGGTCATCAATAATAAGCACTTTTGCCCCTTGTGGAATATCACCTTTATGTACACAAAGTGTGTTGCTACCGTACTCTAAATCGTAATCAAATGAAATTACTTCGCGTGGTAATTTACCTGGTTTACGAACAGGAACAAATCCTAGTTCAAGTTCTGTCGCAACCGGACAACCAAAGATGAAGCCCCGAGCATCAGGACCAACAATCAAATTTGCTCCTACTTCCTTTGTGAACTTAATAAACTGATCAGTTGCATAACGAAACGCTTTTCCATTACCAATTAACGGGGTAATATCTTTAAATTGAATGCCTTCTTTGGGAAAATCACTAACATTTGCAATATAGTCTTTAAGATTCATGATGACCTCCTTGAAAATACTTTAATATTTTTAAATTTCATAGTCGTCGATGATGATTTGTTTTTTTCGTCTACCACGGTACAAACTAACATCTAACCGCCCAAGAAATGATACTTTAATAGGACGATTTAGTTTTGTATACAAGGTTTTGTTATTAAAGAAAATTGCTTCAATATCTGGAGCTATTATAAGCTTGGTATGTTCTCCTTTAATAAGATACCTGTTATCAAATCGTAATTTAGGGAAAACGAACCGACAATCTTTTAAATCATAATGTTCTAAATCTTGAATCTGTTCCATAGTCAGTTTGTTAATGTCAATAATTCCTTCTGCTATAGGTTCATTAACAATATTTGCTTTTGGAATCAATGCATTAAATCTTGTTTGAAACGCTTTAAAATCTTCAATTTTCAGTTCCAATCCAGCAGCGCTTTGATGGCCACCAAATCGAACAAGTAAATCTTCATCACTACGTAATAATTGTAACACATCAACTCCATATTAGGTACGAGCGCTTGCGTGTAATGTTAATTCATCTTCTT
>CAZZJG010000051.1:0-5846 GCA_964654395.1 uncultured Candidatus Izemoplasmatales bacterium | reverse complement strand
TCAACCCCTAATCCAAGTCCTGTCATCGTAATTGATGAGATTGAGACATGATCTAAGATAAAAATTGGGTCAAGAACCATATTCAAAATAAGTCCGCTTGATGTAACAAGCAAAGTGTTTATTGTTTTTCCAAGCCCATCATATATACCATTAAACAGATTTACTGAATAAAATGCTAATCCAAAATACCCAATAATTCTCATATAATTCATTGCTTCACGGGTTACATTCACATTATCAATTTCAAACCAACTGACAAATAATGAATTTCCAAATATCCCAAATAGTGAATAAAACAAACCAAATAATAACATTAACAACAGACCATTGTTGCCATAAGTTTGTACTAAATCCATGCGGTTTCTACCAGCAGCTTGTGATACTTTGACGCTTGTTCCTACTTTTGCAAGTAAAATAAACCCAAAACCAAACCAAGGAAAAAAGCCAATTGTTCCAACAGCGGCGACAGCTTCTTCTGGAATTTGACCAAGTTGGTCTACTTTACTTACCCAAAACATATCAGTTAAATTATATGCCATTTGAATGAGAGAAGTACCAAGAGTTGGCAAGGCAACAATTAGCAAATCTTTGATGATATTCCCTTTTGTCAAATCAAATTTACCTTTCATAGTATCACCTTTTCGCTGCAATGATTATACAACAACGGATGGAAAATTTCGAGCATTTTTATAAATGCAAGAAAAAAAAGCAGTGACATTTTGTCACTGCTTCATTGATTCGTATATAACACGCGCTTCCGGAATTGGTTTGAGCGCTCGGTCAAAGATACCATGTACATAGGAAATGAAAACACCATAGTTAATAATCGGGAGGTTACGCTCTTTAGCTTGTTCTATGCGGTGAAGCATTTCATTCCTATTTAACATACATGCACCACAATGAATTACCAGCTTGATATCCTCTACATCAGGAAATGTGTACCCCGATGAAAACACATACTCTAAATCTTTACCAGTATGTTCTTTTAGCCACTTAGGAATTTTCACAGTTCCAATATCGTCTTTTTGACGATGATGTGTGCATCCTTCACTAATTAAAATTTTATCTCCATCCTGTAATTGGTTAATCGCAGCGACGCCACGAACTAGTTCTTCTAAATCACCTTTGTGACGTGCAAAAAGAATACTGAAACTAGTTAAAGGAACATCTTCTGGTGTAATCTCACTAACCATTTCAAACGCCTGAGAATCAGTGATAACAAGAGCGGGTTTCTCTTTTAAAGCATCTAGCGTTTGTTTAAGCTGAAACTCTTTTGTCACAAACGCAACAGCATCATGGTCTAGAATGTCACGAACAACTTGTTGTTGGGGTAAAATTAAACGCCCTTTCGGGGCTGCGCTATCTATTGGTGTTACTAAAACTACTACATCTCCTGGATTAATTAAATCAGCTACAATATGAAATCGACTGTCGTCAACTTTAAGCGACTTACCAATAGTTTCTTTTAAATCATGTATACCCTCTTTTGTCTTAGCACTCACATAGCGAATTGTATCTTCGGGAAAAATATGATCATAGGCAATTGGGTCATGTTCATCTACCTTATTAATTACTATGATGTATGTTTTTTTTCTTTTTTTGAATTCTTTTATAAGAAGCTCCTCTTCTTGGAGATCTGTCTGACCTGCTGGAATTACAATCAAACCAACATCTGTCTTAGGAATAACTTCATATGTGCGTTCAATCCGTTTTTCTCCAAGCTCTCCAACATCATCAATACCTGCGGTATCAATAATAACACAAGGGCCTAACGGCAAGATTTCCATCGCTTTAAATACCGGGTCAGTTGTCGTTCCTGGAACTTCTGATACAAGCGAAATTTTTTGATTGGTCAATGCATTAATCAAACTACTTTTACCCGCATTTCTTCGGCCAAATAGACCAATGTGAATGCGATTGCTTCTAGGAGTATTATTCATATGTATTCACCTCAAATATTAGAAGAACAAGTCGCGCTCTCCGTTAATAATTCGTTTTAAATTCTCTTTTAATTTCTCTTTAACAACTTGATGCCTAATTGTTTCAGCGTGACGCCAAATAAAATCAAGTCCTTTTTCTTTTAGTTCTTCATCCCCATAATCCATAACATACTCAGCTAACGTCAACAAAGCGTTTGGTTCGCAAATATTACCTATCTGACCAGATTTCGCAAGCGCCATAAACCTGTCGCCTGTGCGCCCACTACGGTAACACGCCGTGCAATATGAAGGAATTAAATTCTGTTCAATTAGACTCTTATTTACTTCTAATACGCTGCGTTCATCCGATAGTTCAAACTGATTATGGTCATGTAAAGCCCCTTCTTCATGATATCCTCCCACATCTGTTTTACTTCCAGCACTAATTTGGGAGATTCCATGTTTTATGAGACGCTCTCTCATTTTCACAGTTTCCCGCGTTGACAAAATCATACCAACATATGGCACTGCCAGTCGTAAAACTGTAACTAAGCGAACAAACTCATCATCAGTAATAATACTAGGATAGTCTTCCAGTTTCATACCATCAGCCTTTTTCAATCGTGGAACACTAATTGTATGAAAACCAACGCCATACTTTTCTTCTAAGTACTCATTATGGATAATAAGCGCAAGCACTTCAAAGCGCCAATCTGCGAGTCCAAATAAGACACCAGCACCAACATCATCAATCCCTGCCGCAAATGCCCGGTCAAAAGAGTGAAGATGATAATCATAATCACCTTTTAAACTTTTGGGGTGCTGGTCCTCATAAACATCTGGATCATATGTTTCTTGAAAGAGAATATATGTCCCAATACCAACTTCTTTTAATTTCTTATAATCTTCTACCGTTGTAGCAGCTATATTAACATTAATCCTTCTAATCGAAGAATGCTTGTAAATAGTACGAATACTTTCAACAATATAATCAATTGGCGTTTCTACAGGGTGTTCACCCGATTCAAGCGCTAACCGTTTGTGACCTAAACGTTCTAATAATTTAGCTTGTTCCTTAATTTCTTCTTGGGTTAATTTCCTTCTAGGAAAATGATTATCTCTTTTATAGCCACAATACTTACAGTTGTTTACACAAAAATTGGAAATATATAGCGGTGCGAACATCACAACACGTGAACCATAAATCTCTTCTTTTAGTTTCCCTGCAATATCGTAAATGGCCTTTTCATGCTGAGGATCTTTCGCATGTAACAACATGGCAATATCTAAATGAGATAGTTTCTCTCTTTTAGCTGCTTTTTCCAAAATACGATTAATGTCTTCAAAAGAAGGATTGCGCCCTTCATTTAGTACCTGGTTTATATAAGCTTTATCAATCATAGTATCGCCTCCCGCATCTACCACAAAAATTATAAGCGACAAAAGAAAATATCATCGTAACATATGTTACGAAGATATTTAGAAATTAAACTAAATGCATAATCATAAATCACCTAGTGGTGAGCGGGAAGGCTCAATTTGATTCCCAAATGAACTACATGATTTATTAAAGGTGAGTACAATGTTTTCAGTAGTAGTAGCTCCTTGTCTATTTTTAGCGATAATGAGGTCAACAGTGTCCTTCCGGTTAGAATCTTTGTGATAATAATCATCACGGTATAAAAAGATAATAATGTCTGCGTCTTGTTCGATTGAACCGGAATCTCGCAGGTCCGCCATGTTGGGTATTTTTTCTTCCCGACGTTCAACTTGACGGGAAAGTTGTGATAGTGCGATTACCGGTATTTTTAATTCTCGCGCCATTTCTTTAAGAGTTCTAGAAATTTCACTTACTTCTTGCACACGGTTTTCAGTCCGAGTACCGGATAATAACTGTAAATAGTCAATAACGACTAAATCTAAACGTTTTTCCTGCGCTAATTTTCGACATTTTTGTCTGAGGTCTGTGACTTTGACTGTACCACTATCATCAAATAAAATATTTAGATTTGATAGAGTTTGTTTCGCAAGAGAAAGCTGTTGCCACTCTGTTGCGGTTAAATCTCCTGTTCTAATTTTTGTCGAATGAACTTTTGATTCGGCTGACAGTATACGGCTAACAAGTTGATCGCTTCCCATTTCCAAACTAAAGAATGCGACATGGGGTTTTGTTTTCATTTTCGCAACGTTAGTCGCAATATTCAAAGCAAATGCACTTTTACCCATGGATGGACGAGCAGCGATGATAATAAGATCTGACTTTTGCAGTCCAAGTGTATATTCATTGAGTTCTGTGAACCCTGTATCAAGTCCTGTTAGTTTCCCCTGGTTTTGACGGGCATGTTCTGTCTTTTCAATAACCTCTTCAGCGATTTGACCAATATTTACAAAACCAGAAGTGCGTCGTTTTTTAGCGATATCAAAAATTGTCTTTTCCGCAGTATCAACGAACGTTAATGCATCATCAATTTGATATCCAGCATCAATAATTTGCCGGCAGGCATCCATAATTCTGCGTGTGATTGCTTTATCAGCAACGATATTTATATAGTTTTCAAGGTTAACGACTGATGGAACGTTATTAGTTAATGCAAGGATATAATCAATGCCGCCTGCATCTTGTAAAAACCCTTTGCTTTCAAGCTTATTCGCTAGGGTCGTATAATCGATATCAACTCCGTCTTTAAACAACTCACTCATAGCGTTAAAGATGATTTTATGTTCATACTTGGAAAAGTCATCCGCTTCGAGCTTATCAAGAATAATCTTTATTGATCCTTGATCAATAAAGACGCTTCCTAAAACAGCTTGTTCTGCTTCAATATTACGTGGTTCTACCCGTTGCATGTCTTCCCCTATTCTTCCACTACGTGCACTTCAACAGTTGCGGTAACGTTTTTGTGCAAGCGGATATTAACTTTATAGTTCCCAAGTGTAGAAATATGTTCTTTTAGTTGAATCTTACGTTTATCAAGTGAGATATTGTGTTGCTGTTTAAAGGCTTGCGCAATCTGCTTAGAACTAACCGTCCCAAACAATTTGCCGTTTTCTCCAATTTTAACAAATATTTTGACTGGCAATTGTTCAATTCGTTCCTTTAAATCTTTCATTTCTTCAAGCTGCCTACGTTCCATTTCTTCTTGTCTAGCTTTTTCCATTTCGATAGACTGCAGGTTTTCTGGAGTTGCTTCAATTGCATTTTTGCTTGAAAGGAGGTAGTTTGCATATCCACTAGCAACCTCGATTACGTCTCCTTTTTTACCTTTTCCTTTTAAATCCTTAATTAAAATGACTTTCATTTGTTTCTCCTCCA
The DNA here is from genome assembly GCA_964654395.1 of uncultured Candidatus Izemoplasmatales bacterium. Classification (GTDB taxonomy): domain Bacteria; phylum Bacillota_I; class Bacilli_A; order Izemoplasmatales; family Izemoplasmataceae; genus Xianfuyuplasma. The sequence goes on along the minus strand of CAZZJG010000051.1, from coordinate 614 downwards.
ATACATGTTCTTCAAGCAGTTTGACTAGTTGGTCGTGCACTTGTAATATATCAGCTTGTTCAATTTGCGCACCTGCATTATTAAGATGCCCACCACCATTGAATTTCTCCATCGTCATTTGGACATTAAATCCTTCTAAACTTCTAGCCGAAATTCCTACGGTTTCAAGACCAATATAACCAAGCGCAAATCCAGCAACAATATTATCGATTTCAAGCAAATAATCCGCTACTTTCGCAAGCAACGTCCGCGTTGGTTGAAACTCTTGTGGTATCACTACAATCGCAAATTGATCATGGAAAATTTGGGTTTTAGAAAGTAACTCGTTTTTAAGTTGTATTTCATCTAAACCCTCACGTAAAATGGTCTTTACGCGTATTGGTTCTGCCCCAAATTTACGTAAATAAGCAGACGCTTCAAATGTTCTTGAACCAGTGCGGTATACGTAATTATTAGTATCTACGATAATTCCAGACAACATAACAGTCGCTTCTAACTTGTTTAATTCCACGTCTTTTGCGGAAAGATCAATCAATTCAACTACCAACTCTACGCTACTTGAAGCATATGGTTCAATGTAATTAATATCAGCCTTTTTAATCAATTGAGATTGT